>UQNP01000009.1 GCA_900542385.1 uncultured Eubacterium sp. | reverse complement strand
CGGTAAAATGCAGTAAAATCAAATGGTTTAAGAAAAAACAGAATGAAAATGAATTTAAAATCAGTTAAAGATAATGATGTGTTTTTAATTGATTATCGAGGATTTAGGGCCTGCATAGAAGTCAGAAAAATGAGAAAAAATAAATTTCGATAAAAGTTTCACAATGCTATTGACGAAAAAGGCACAGAATAGTATACTAAAATCACAAAATATTTTTAACGTAATATTTAATAATCAATAGTATTAAGGGAGGGTTATAACTATGAAAACGCCTTTAGATTGTATTATGGAAAGAGAAAATAATCCAAAGATTATCGGTGAATACGTTAACCTGAAGACAAGAATGTCAGCAGGAGACGCTCACTACGCTGGAGAATTAGTAGAGGGTGCTCACATCGTAACTGCATGGGGAGATGTTGGTACTGAATTAGCTATCAGACTGTTTGGTGACGAATCATTATTCGTTGGATATTCAGAAGTTAGATACACTGCTCCTGTATATGCTGGTGACTGGATGGAATATGGCGGATACATCGAAAAGGTTGGTAACACTTCCTTTACTTGCAAATTCTTCGCTTACAAGTGGATGAAGGATTCAAAGGACGAAAACGGCAACGTAATCAACGGTTCGGGAGCTGAAATGATCGATCCACCTGAACTTTGTGCTTACGGTACTGGTACTCTTATGGTTGCTAAAGAACTTCAGAGACCTGAATTCGGCGATCCTAAGTTCGCAGCAGATGCTAAGGCAGCTGGAGCAAAAGCTTTTGCATAAGTCTTGCAGGATTATAAATAGTATATTAAAGAACCGTATCACTCCGATACGGTTCTTTTTATAATAAACGGGGAATTTTGATGAAGTACAGTAATATATGCAGAGGAAAATTTATAAAGCGACCGAACAGATTTGTTGCATACGTTGAAATAGATGGGGTAAAGGAAAAGGTTCATGTGAAAAATACGGGAAGATGTAAAGAACTTTTAATACCTGGGGCAGAGGTATATCTTGAAGATTTTAAAGACAGAATGGGCAAAAGGAATCTCAGATATTCTCTTATCGCGGTAAAAAAGGGAGAGACTATCGTGAATATGGATTCACAGGCGCCAAATAAAGTTGTGCGGGAAGCTTTAGAAGGCGGAAGGATATTGCTTGAGGGAATGGAAAATAATGAAAAAATCAAGAGTGAATATACTTATGGAAATTCAAGGTTAGACTTTTATGTGGAAGATAGCAGAGGAAATAAAGGATTGATAGAAGTCAAGGGAGTCACTCTGGAGGAGGAAGGTGTTGCCAGATTTCCCGATGCTCCCACTCAAAGAGGCATAAAACATATAGAAGAACTGATAAAAATCAAAAGCCGGGGATATGGCGCTGCCATTATTTTCGTTATACAGATGAAAGGTATCAAAAGATTTGAGCCTAATGCGGAAAGACACAGGGAATTTGCAGAAATATTGAAGCGGGCGGCAGAAGCCGGAGTGTGTATAATGGCGCTGGATTGTATCGTCAAACCCGATGAAATAATAACGGACAAAGCTATACCTGTACAGATAGCAGCGGTGTAATATAACGGAGCTGATAAGTTGAAATATTTTTGAAACGGCGGCAGCCGTTATTTTTTTGTGCAAAAACAGACGTGACAAGATGTTGTTGAAATTAAATAGCAGGCACCATATATAGTGTTTTGTGTAAAAACACGGTTGATACATTTCATTGTAAAAAAAGTTTTTTGGCGTAAAAATGCCTGCTTGTGGAGTGAATATGTTGATAAATGGTTTAAAGTGGTTTAAAATGGAGTAAAACAATAATGGGAGGGTTTATATGTTTGTAGGCAAATACTACAATTCAACAGACAGCAAGTTCAGACTTATTGTGCCTGCAAAATTCAGAGATGAGCTGGGATGCAGATGTATCGTGGCAAAGTCTTTGGATAAATGCCTGACCATATATCCTTTTGGACAGTGGGAAAAGTTTGTTTCTGAAAAACTGGAACTGCTGCCGGATTCAAATCCCAATGCAAGAAGGCTAAAACGCCACTTTCTTTCTTCTGCGGCAGAGTGTGATGTGGACAAGCAGGGAAGACTGAAACTCCCTCAGGATCTCGTGAATTATGCCGGTATAGAAAAGGAACTGGTTACTGTAGGCAGCAACCGCACGATAGAAGTGTGGAGCAAAGAAGAGTGGGACAAGCAGCTGGATGAAGAAACCGGTGAACTGATGAACGCCAGTGAAATAGCGGAAGGTATGGAACAGTATGGATTTTAATCATATACCTGTACTTTTTGAAGAATGTATTGATAATCTCAATATAATCCCGGATGGTATATATGCAGACGGGACATTGGGCGGAGGCGGACATGCTCTCGGTATCGGCAGAAGACTCAGTGGAGAAGGAACACTGATAGGGATAGACAGAGACGCAGAGGCAATATCGGCGGCGGAGAAAAATCTTTTGGATCTAAAATGCGAAGTCAGACTGGTACACGGTGAATTTGCAGATATCAAAGAGATACTTAAAAGCTTAGGCATCAGCGGAATCAACGGAGCGATACTCGATATAGGAGTCTCTTCATATCAGCTTGACAACGGAGAAAGAGGATTTTCTTACATGCATGATGCGCCCCTGGACATGAGAATGAACAGGGATGACGGATTTTCTGCATTCAATGTAGTAAATGAGTACAGCAGGAAAGAACTGTCCGGGATCATAAGTAAATACGGGGAAGAAAAATGGGCTTCGAGAATTAGTGATTTTATTGTAAAAAAAAGAAAGGAAAAAGCGATAGAAACCACGGGGGAACTGGTAGATGTAATAAAAGCTGCGATACCGGCGTCGGCAAGGAGAAGCGGACCACATCCGGCTAAAAGAACTTTTCAGGCGATAAGGATCGAAGTGAATGGAGAGCTTGATCAGCTGAAAAAAGCCGTTGATGAATTCTGTGATGTGCTTCTGCCGGGAGGAAG
Source organism: uncultured Eubacterium sp. (assembly GCA_900542385.1). Taxonomy (GTDB): domain Bacteria; phylum Bacillota; class Clostridia; order Peptostreptococcales; family Anaerovoracaceae; genus Lentihominibacter; species Lentihominibacter excrementavium. The sequence continues at coordinate 22,071 of UQNP01000009.1, read as the reverse complement.
GCTGTGTATAATAACCTTTCATTCGCTTGAAGACAGGATAGTTAAAGAAGCATTTGCAAGGAGATTAGATCCATGCACATGTCCGAAGGAGTTTCCTGTATGCGTATGCGGCAACAAACCAGATGTAGTTAAAGTTACTGGAAAGCCTATTATTTCGGATAAGGAAGAGCTTGAGCGCAATCCAAGGGCGAGAAGTGCCAAGCTGAGAGTCATAGAGAAAAAGAGGTAGACGATGATAGACGCGGAAAGATGGTATGAATATCAGAAAAATTATCAGAAATATGGCTTTGATATGAAACCAAGGCCCGAGCCTGAGCTTGAGCCAAGACGTCATAGAAAAAGACGTGTAAAGAAGGTGGCCGTTCCCTTTGGAAACGGTAAAAAGATAGCTTTTTCTGCTGTTCTGGTTACAGGAATAATAATGATAATGCTGATAATAGTTACAGCGTATGCAGCTAATATCAGGTATGATATAAATACAATGATAAAGGAAAACAATGCTTTGACGGGAGAAATAGAAAATCTGCAGGCAAAGCTTTACAGCACGAACAATATCAACTATATCGAGAGCAGAGCCATAGGTGAGCTGGGTATGACATATCCGGATTCCGGCGAAAGAATATATATTACAGAGGATGATATGCCGGAGGATGGGTTTGGCGAAGTGCTTAAGGAAAAGGCATATAATTGACGCGATAAAAATATAATATGTTTTAGTTAAGGATAATACAATTTGTGACTATACCCGGACAGTTTCATAAGACAGAGATGTCCGGGTGTTTTTAAAGGAGAAAAATGACACCTTCCAATAATAAAAGCAAAAAGAATCTGATTTTTGTTCTGGGAATAGTATTCTTTGTCATGCTGCTGTTGATAATAAGATTGGGCTGGATACAGATAGTAAGGGGAGAAGAATACTCAGAAAAGGCGCTTGAGCAGCAGACGAGAGACACGCCCATCGAAGCCGAACGCGGCACGATATATGACACAAACGGCAATGAACTTGCAGTAAGCGTCACGTGCTATACCATATGGGTGAGACCTACAGATGTTAAAAGTGCCGATACCGATGAAGAATCCCAGGCAAAGATAGAAAATGTAACGAAGAAGCTTTCTGAGTATCTTGATATGGAGTACGATGAAGTAAAAGAGCTTGTGACTAAAGAGCAGAGCATAGTCAAAGTTAAAAAGGGCATTGATAAAGATACGGCAGATAAGATAAGAGAAGAGGACCTGCCTGGAGTGGAGATTGCCGAAGATACGAAAAGAGATTATCCTCTCGGCGCGTTTGCATCTCACACATTAGGTACGGTAAGTGACGATAACGTCGGGCTGTCCGGGCTCGAGCTGCAGTACAATACATATCTGAGCGGAGTATCAGGAAGATGGATAAATTACACGGATACAAGCGGCAACAGACTGTCCTATGGAAATGAAAGGTATTATCAGGCAGAGGACGGCTACAGCATAGTTACTACCATTGATCAGGTAATACAGCACTATACGGAGAAAGCCCTTGATCAGGTAATGGAGCAGACAGATGCGGACAGAGTCATGGCAATAGTTATGGATCCGAAGACGGGGGATATACTTGCTATGGCGCAGACTCCTGATTACGATCTGAACAATTCCAGAGAGCCTGCAAATGAGAAAGAAAAGAAAGAGTTTGATGCCATGTCTGAATCCGAGCAGACCACATATCTGAATAAGATGTGGAGGAACTCCTTAATATCCGATGTATATGAGCCGGGGTCCACATTCAAGCTGATAACTACAGCAATAGCTCTTGAAGAGGATATAGCAACGCCTAACAGCACGTATAACTGTACGGGAGAGATAAAGGTAGCTGACAGGACTATACACTGCTGGCGAACAGGCAGACCTCATGGACATCAGAACCTTCAGGAAGCGGTCAACAATTCCTGCAACCCTGTTTTTGTACAGCTGGCTACGAAGACAGGAATAGATAAGTTCTATGAACACCTTGATACGTTTGGTATCACTGGAACTACAGGTATAGATTTTCCTGGTGAGACTACAGCACTTTTGCAGGATAAGGATTCTGCCGGTCCTGTAGGTCTTGCAACCATCGGGTTTGGTCAGGGTATAGCCGTTACTCCGATACAGCTCATAACTGCGATAAGCTCCTTTGGAAATGATGGAAAGATGATGAAACCGAGGCTGGTAAAGGAATTACGCGACTCTGACGGAAATACGGTAAGGACTTTTGATACTGAAGTTGTAAGACAGACTGTATCAAAGGAGACTGCCGATGAGATGTGTGAAATAATGCAGTTCGTTGTAGACAGCGGAGGCGGCGGCTCTTTCAAGCTGGACGGATATAATGTAGGCGGAAAGACGGGAACTGCAAACAAACCTAATTCCAGCGGCGGATACAGTGATGAAACCTATTCATCTGCAATAGCTATGGCGCCTATGGATGATCCTCAGGTGGCAGTGCTTCTGATAGTAGATAATCCTAAAGGCGTGCATTACGGAAGCGTTGTAGCCGGACCTGGAATGAAACAGATCCTCTCAGATACTCTCAGATATCTCAACGTTTCGCCTGATGAAGAAAGCCAGGAGACCAGCGGAGCGGAGAAAGTGGAGATACCGGATGTTACAGGAATGAGCGCAAGCGAAGCTATAGGAGTCCTGGAAGGTGCAGGTCTGTCATATGACATGGATGACGATGTTGCTTCAAAGGAAGACTTCATAGTTTCCAAACAGTATCCTTCAGCAGGCACAGAGGTGAAGAAAGGTAGTAAAATATATCTTTATAACGATTAGAAAAAATGGAAAAGATAAGTATAAAAGAAATATTGGATGCGACAGGCGGAAAGCTCGTATCCGGCAGCACTGAAGATTTTGTGCTTGGAGTAAAGCATGACTCCAGAGAATGTGAAAAGGATGATATGTTTGTAGCTGTGATCGGTGAGAATCAGGACGGCCACAGCTATACCCCGCAGGTGATAGAAAATGGATGCAGAACACTGCTCGTATCAAAGGACATCGATTTCAATGATGTTTCAGAAAAAATGGACAGTGCAAAGCTGAATATTATAAAAGTCGATGATACTGTTCGTTCCATGGGGGATCTGGCAAAGTATTATCTTTCCACACTTGACGTGAAAAAGATAGCTGTTACAGGAAGTGTGGGAAAAACATCAGTGCGCGATATGATCTATTATGTACTGAGTGAAAAGTTCAGATGCGGAAGAAATATGAAAAACTTCAACAATCTGATAGGTTTGCCTCTGTCCATATTCAAATTCGATAAGAGCATGGAAGTTGTCGTGCTGGAAATGGGAATGAGCGAATTCGGAGAGATAGACAGGCTTGCGGAAATAGTTGAGCCTAATATAGGTATAATAACGAATATAGGCGTTGCTCACATGGAGACTCTGGGAAGCCGGGAGGGCATATTCAAAGCTAAAATGGAGATCACGAGGCATATTTGCTCAGACGGCGGAGAAGAAGGCACGCTGATATTCGCAAACGATGAAAACTTTCTTACAAGGGAGAGTACAAAAGGAAATTACAGACAAATATCCATAGGAGAAAACGGAAGAAGCGATTATATAATATCCGATATTGACGATTTCGGCCTTGATGGTATAAAATTCACTTTGGAACATTTGGAGAAGAGCAGAAAGATAACTGTGCCTGTTCTGGGAAGACACAATGCGGTGAATGCTTCTATAGCGGCAGCGGCAGGGGAGCTGCTGGGACTTAAATGGAGCGAGATAGAAGAAGGACTTGGAAAAGTAGATCTTACAGGAAGCCGTCTGAAGCAGATCAAAAGCGGCAGTATAAGAGTAATAGATGATACTTATAACGCAAGTCCTGATTCGATGAAAAGCGCTTTGAAAGTTTTGGAGAAAAGCAGGTGCAATGCAGAAAAGATCGCAATTTTAGGAGATATGTACGAGCTGGGCTCTGACAGCGAGAAACAGCATTTCGGAGTTGGCATATTTGCCCGCGGACTTGATATCGACAAGGTGATTGCGATAGGAAAAAATGCAGAAAAAATATATGAAGGTGCATTGGGAGGAAAAGCTGAAGCCCTGTATTACGAAGAAAAAAAAGATTTTTACAAGGATATGGATCGTTTTGCAGGCAAGGGGAATATTATCTTGGTGAAAGGCTCCAGAGGAATGCAGATGGAGCAGATAGTGGAAAATATTTTAAAATTGTAGGAGTCGTCATGGATTACATCATCATAGGAATAATTATTTTAATCTCTTTTTTCATATCGCTCGTTATTACAAAGATCGAAATACCTGTATTGAAGAAAAAGGCGGGGCAGAATATAAGGGAAGATGGACCTGAATCTCATCTGTCCAAAGCGGGAACGCCGAGCATGGGCGGAATATCGATAATCATAGCGGCAGCGGTCACTTCGGCAGCGGCCACAGGGATACTGAGAAACGGCAGCGAACCGGAAACTGTCATCATAATAGTTGTATTCGTAGGATTCGGACTGATAGGGTTTATCGATGACTATCTGAAAGTTATAAAGAAAAATAATCTGGGGTTGCGAGCGTATCAGAAATTTGGATTGCAGACGATACTCTCTATACTTCTTGCAGTATATCTTGCGGGATATACGCTTGGAAGCACTCTTGTGTATATACCGATAGCGGATATATACGTTGATTTTGGTATATGGTATATACCGTTTGTTGTCTTTGTAATGCTTGCAATGACCAATGCAGTAAACCTGACTGACGGCCTTGACGGTCTGGCTTCGGGCGTAACTGCATTTGTATCCCTGTTTTTCACAGTGGCCGGTATGATGTACGGAATAGTATCGGGAGAATATTTCTGTGCGGCTTTATGCGGCGCTTGTCTGGGATTCCTTGTATTCAACAGGCATCCGGCTAAAGTATTCATGGGAGATACGGGCTCGCTCGCTCTCGGAGGCGGACTGGCTGCTGCTGCAATAGTAATGAAACTTGAACTTATGCTTCCGATCGTAGGGCTGCTGTACGTTATAGAAGCTCTCTCCGTTATAATTCAGGTTGCGTATTTTAAGATAAGCGGGGGAAAGAGGATATTCAAGATGGCTCCGATACATCATCATTTTGAAAAAAGCGGATTCAGTGAGGTGCAGGTAGTGATAGCATTCTGGTTGTTTTCTATAATCTGCTGTATAGTCGGACTCGGGATAATATGAAAGATAGTATAGTTTGGAGTTTGCAATTTGTTAGGAGATGGTAAATATGTCAAACAGTATGATATCCGATATGAAAGATAAAAAAGTACTTATAGTAGGTATGGGAAAATCCGGTAAAGCTGCTGCTCAGGCAATGGTAAAGCTGGGAGCTGACGTGTGTGTCCAGGACAGTAAAAAGGAAGAAGAGGTTGATCCTCAGCTAAGAGTTTTTCTTAAGGACAGAAATATAAAATGCTACTGGAACGATCAGCCGAAGGATATGAGCGTCTTTGATATGCTGATACTGAGTCCGGGAGTACCGCCTCGTCTGGATTTTATAGATGAAGCAAAGAAACATGGCGCTGAGATAATCGGAGAACTGGAGATCGCGTACAGAGTGGGAAAGGGTAACTATGTGGCTATAACAGGGACTAATGGAAAGACTACTACTACGACTCTGGTAGGCGAAATATATAAAGCGGCAGGCAAAAAGACTTATGTTGTCGGTAATATAGGAGTGGCAGTTATATCAAAAGCGCTGTCCGCAGAGGAGGACAGTTGGCTCATAACGGAAACCAGCAGTTTTCAGCTTGAGACCATAAAAGATTTCTGTCCGGAGATTTCGGCGGTACTAAATCTTACGCCGGATCACATGGACAGACATCAAACCATGGAAAAATATGCAGATGCGAAGGCGCAAATATTCAAAAATCAAAATAAAAATCAATACTGCATCATAAACTATGATGATGAGGAGTGTTTTAAACTTGCGGAAAAATGCAGCGCTTCTGTAGTACCGTTCAGCAGAAAGCATGAACTGGATTTAGGTGCTTATGTGCATGATGACATAATAATAGTGAGAGATAAGGAAAAAGCCGTTGAAATATGCAGAGCAGATGAGCTTCAGATCCCGGGAGCTCACAATTTGGAGAACGCTCTTGCCGCATGTGCTATAGCGTATTTCGGAGGAATAGATCCTGAAGTGATATCGAAGGTGCTTAAAGAGTTCAGGGGAGTGGAGCACAGGATAGAATTATGCAATGAGATAGACGGAGTAAGGTTTGTCAATGATTCAAAAGGAACTAATCCTGATGCGGCAGTAAAGGCGATAGAAGCCATAAAGAAAGATATAATACTCATTGCCGGAGGGTACGATAAAGATTCATCTTTCGATGATTTTGTAAAAGCCTTTGACGGCAGAGTAAAGGCGCTGCTTCTTATGGGAAAGACGGCAACGAAGATAAAAGATGCCGCAGAAAAAGTGGGATTCACAAAATCCATAATATTAAAAGATATGGAAGCGTGCGTAAGAGAGGCGTACAGAATAGCTGAGCCGGGGGATACGGTACTGCTTTCCCCGGCATGTGCGAGCTGGGATATGTATACCAGCTTTGAACAAAGGGGCAATCATTTCAAATCTTGTGTAAGAGCTTTGGAAAGGTAATGATTAGAATTGAGACAAAAATCTGACAGGAAAAAGAAAAAGAAACTGAGATCAGGGGATTTTCTGCTTACGATTTTCACTGCGATGCTGGTGATTTTCGGGATAATAATGGTATTCAGCGCAAGCTATTATTATTCAATAAGTCAGGACGGCAATGCATACAGCTATCTCCTGAGGCATGGCATGTGGGCAGTGCTCGGATTTGGAGCAATGATAGTCGGAGCTGCTGTAGACTACAGGATATACAGAAAATTTGCGATACCGCTTTTGATACTGGGTGTGATACTGCTGGCGCTGCTGTTCACACCTTTAGGTCATTCTGCAAACAATGCAACAAGATGGATAGCAGTAGGTCCCGTGACGATAATGCCGGGAGAACTGGCAAAGCTGTTCGTGATCATATTCACCGCATGGTTTTTGAGTGAGAAGCCGGATAGGATAAAATCTCCTGTCAGAGGCATACTGCCTCTTTTAGTGGTTGCGTCAGTATACGGCGCGATGATAATACAGCAGCCTAATCTTTCAACAGCCATAACTGTATGCGGTATAATAATCGCTATGATGCTGGTTGCAGGAATGAAATGGAGATATTTCGCAGGTCTTGCCGGAGTAGGAGCGGCCGGTATACTGAGCATACTTTTATTTATGAAGGACAGCTACTGGTATCAGAGACTTACAAGCTTTGTGGATCCTTTCCAGGACCCGCTGAATGAAGGATATCAGGCGGTACAGTCACTGCTTGCTTTAGGCTCCGGCGGACTTTTCGGAGTAGGACTTGGAAAGAGCGTTCAGAAAAATCTTTACTTGCCTGAACCTCAAAATGACTTTATACTTGCAATAATAGGAGAAGAACTTGGATTCGTGGGATTGATACTGCTAATAGCCCTCTACTGCTGTTTTTTATGGCGAGGGGTTCATATTGCGATAAATGCTCCGGATCAGTTTGGTATGCTTTTAGCATCAGGCATAGTTCTAATGGTTGGTATACAGGTCATACTGAATATAGCAGTAGTAACATCGTCGATGCCGGCTACGGGGATAAATCTGCCTTTTGTCAGCTACGGAGGCAACGCTCTTTTGATGTTTATGTTTTCCGTTGGAGTTCTTCTCAATATTTCAAGGCATGAGCCTAAGAATGCAGGAGTTGATTAAATGAAAGTTATTATGACCGGCGGAGGGACCGGAGGACATATATATCCGGCCATATCCATCGCGGATGAAATCAAAAAAAGATTCGAGGGAGCAGAGATACTGTTTGTCGGAGCTGAAAGAGGTCTTGAAAAAACTATCGTTCCGGAAAACGGATATCCGATAGAGCTCATACCTATACATGGATTCAACAGGAAAAAACCGCTTAAGAATATAAAAGTCATAAAAGAACTGAATAAAGGAAGCAAAAGGGCGGCCGATATATTGAAATTATTCGGGCCGGATGTTGTCATAGGTACAGGCGGATATGCGAGCGCCCCCCTTTTAAAGGCGGCTCAGAAATTAGGGATACCTACGTATATACATGAGCAGAACGCATTTCCGGGCGTGACGAACAAGATGCTGGAAAAACGTGTGAAAAAGGTTTTCCTTGGGTTTGAGGAAGCATCGAAATATTTTAAATACCCGGATAAACATGTTGTGTGCGGAAATCCGATAAGAGGAAATTTTCTCGATACTGACAAAGACGTTGCGAGAAAAGAGCTTGGATACGGCAAAGATGATTTTGTTCTGCTGGCTTTTGGAGGAAGTCAGGGAGCGGGCAGGATAAATAAAGCTATGATCGGTGTCATAGAAGCTTTGGAGCCGTTCAAAGATATAAAAATTTGTTTGGGTACGGGGAAATTTTATTATGATGCTATTTTAGACGAACTTAAAGAAAGAAAAGCAGGAACCGGGGGAAATATACAGATAAAGGAATATATAAATAATATGAACGGATATCTTGCCTCAGCGGATCTTGTGATAAGCAGGAGCGGAGCTATAACTGTAGCGGAAGTGACTTCCTGCGGGAAGCCGGCCATATTTATACCATCGCCTGCGGCTACCGGAAATCATCAGTATTACAATGCTAAAGCTGTCTCTGAAAGAGGAGGGGCTATCGTTATAGAGGAAAAGGACCTGAATGATGAAAAGCTGATTTCCACCATACTTAAACTGAAAAACGACAGAGCGATACTTGAAGATATGTCCCATAAAAGCCGTTTGGCTGCGCCTGAAAATGCGGCGGGCAGAATATGTGACAATATAGAGGAGTTTACTGACAAGTAACGATGAAGTCACCTCCGGCATATTATAAAATATGTTATGGAGGTGTTTTTTTTGGGAATCTATCGTATCAAAGGTGGAAAGAGGCTGTATGGTCAGGTCGATGTGTCCGGGGCCAAAAATGCAGTACTTCCTATCATTGCGGCATCGGTAATGACTAAAGGCGAAAATTGTTTTGACGCATGTCCGGATATATCAGATGTTGACAGTATGCTGAAGATATTGAAGGCTCTGGGTTGCAAAACGGGAAAAGAAGGCTCTGAAATATTCGTGGATGCTACGAACATGACTGAATGGAAGATACCGGCTCATTTGATGAGAGAGATGCGATCCAGTGTGTTTCTTGCGGGATCACTGCTGTCGAGATTCGGCAGAGCGGTAATAAGTCATCCGGGCGGCTGCAACATAGGCAAAAGACCGATAGATATACATATCAAAGGGCTTGAACAGCTCGGCGCTCGCGTTGAGACCCGTGATAACGATATATTGATCAAAGCTGACGACATGAAGCCGGCTCTGGTAAAATTGGATTATCCAAGTGTTGGCGCTACTGAGAATATTCTTCTTGCGGCTGTCTCAGTTGAAGGAGAAACGATTATAGAAAACAGCGCTCGCGAGCCGGAGATAACAGATCTTCAAAACTATCTGAACAAATGCGGAGCTGATGTAAAAGGCGCGGGAACAGGGACTATCACAGTAAACGGAGGACGATCTCTTTTCGGATGTGATCACAGGATAATGCCTGACAGGATAGAAGCGGGAACTTTTGCGCTTATGACTGCTTCCTCGGGAGGGAAAGTCATGCTTAAAGGAGCGCGTGCCGCAGATATTTCTTCGCTTCTTTATATACTGGAAGGAGCGGGGTGCCGTATCGGGAAACCAAAGGAAGGCGTATTGGTGGAAGCTTCCGGACAAGAAAAGGTAAATGCAAATGTGAAGACGGCTCCTTATCCGGGATTTCCGACGGATCTTCATCCTCAGCTGACTGCTTTTTTAGCAGGTAACGGAGCAGGAAGCATTATAGAAGAGAATATATTCGAAAACAGGATGAGTTATGCTAAACAGCTGATAAAAATGGGTGCAGATATTGAAATATCCGGTAAAAAAGTTATAATAAAGAATAACAATATATTGTATGGGACTGATGTGTATGCGGAAGATCTTAGAGGAGGAGCAGCGCTGGTGATTGCAGGACTTTCGGCTGAAGGTATGACGACAGTTCACAATACAAAATATATAAAGAGGGGATATGGAGGACTGGAAGAAAAGATAAGGTTAATAGGCGGAGAGATTTCAGAGTATGAATAAAGAATATGACAGGGAGAACAAAAGAAAGAAAAAGCGAAGGAAGAAAAAGAGATATTTGCTGAAATTCATCATATTTCTGTTGATATGTACAGGACTTTACTTCGCAGTACATATAGATTATTTCGTTGTCGATGGTATTGCTGTTGCAGGAAATACGGAAGTGTCGGATGAAGAGGTGATAAAACTTTCGGAAATAAAGACCGGAGAGAATATATTCGATGTGCATCCGTGGTTTGCCGAAAGGCGTATAAAGAAAAAAAATCTCTATATAGAAGATGTGGATGTCAAGAGAAAATTTCCGAATGAAATCGAGATAACAGTTACGGAAAGAAGCGGTAAAGCTCAGTTCGTGAAGGGAAAAAGGTATATAATAACAGATAATGACGGAAAAGTACTGGATATAGCCAAAGAAGAACAGCAGGTTACACTGGTTGAAAATATCAAGGTAAAGGAAGCAGAGCTTGATAAAGATATTGAGGTTGATAAAACCGGTGAATACGATAAGGCGATGAAAATAATAAAGCTTATGGAGGAAGGTGATCTTTACTTCAAAAAGCTTGTAGTCGATGGGAGCAAGGTCACGGCATATATATATGACGGGCTTTACTGTAAAGGAACCTACGATAATGTAGTTGATTGTATTGAATCCGGAGCGCTTAAAACGGTGGTTTTTGATTTGTATCAGAAAGGTACGGAAAGCGGGATTATCAACATTGGCAGCAATAATTATTGTTCCTTTACGCCATAAAACTATTGTGTTATAATACAAAGTGGAATTATTTAAAAATTACAGGAGGTACTTCTGAATGTTACAATTTGAGATGAACGACTCTACGCTGCAAGAGATAAAAGTCATCGGTGTCGGCGGCGGCGGATGTAACGCAGTTAATAGAATGATAGAATCCGGCATGAAAGGAGTTGCTTTCATAGCCGTTAATACGGACAAGCAGGCTCTTGCAAGAAGCAAGGCTGAAACTAAGATACAGATAGGAGAAAAACTTACGAAAGGGCTCGGTGCAGGTGGAAATCCTGAGGTGGGTCAGAAATCAGCTGAAGAAAATCTCGAGGATCTTGAAAAGTTCATTGCAGGCTCCGACATGATATTCGTTACTTGCGGAATGGGCGGAGGAACAGGAACGGGAGCAGCCCCGATAATAGCCAAGATCGCAAAGGATATGGGAATACTGACGGTCGGAGTCGTTACAAAACCGTTTAAATTTGAAGGAAAAAAACGAGGCGAACATGCTGAGCTGGGAATAAAATTCCTGAAGAAGTATGTGGATTCGTTAGTAGTAGTACCGAATGATAAACTGCTGGAAACTGTTCAGGAGCAGACATCGCTTCTGGAGGCTTTCGAACTGGCCGACGAAATACTTAAACAGGGTGTTCAGGGAATCTCGGATATAATAGTGGACGATGCTCTTATAAATCTGGATTTTGCCGATGTCACTACTATAATGAAAGACAGAGGCATAGTACATATGGGAGTAGGAAGAGGAAAAGGCGAAAACAGACTGGAAGAAGCAGTTTCAGGCGCTGTCAACAGTCCGCTTCTTGAAACTAAGATTTCCGGAGCAAGAGCTGTTCTCATAAACATAACAGGCGGAAGAGATCTTACTATGTTTGATGTAGACAAGGTTGCTACACAGATAGATGCTGAAGCTGATGATAACGCTATTATAATAATGGGTGCTTCCATCAAGGAAGATATGCAGGACGAAATAGCAGTGACTGTAATTGCGGCAGGATTTGAAAAACCGCAGAATGTGGACATCCTCAACAGCTCAGTCATACCAAATAAAGGAACGGAAAACAGCGGCGAGACATATACGGAGCCAGAAAGTCCGGCTGCATCATCATCGGATGATATCTACAAGGGTATGTCAGGAATAGATATCCCTACATTTTTAAAGAGATAATCAGAAGGGTAACTTAATCGATAGCCGGTTTTCCACCGGCTATTGTTAGGTTTCGGACAGATATGAAGACAATAGGTTCGAGAGATAATCCAATATATAAGAAAGCGCGGAAACTTTTAAAAAGAAAGTACAGGGATGCATACGGACTTTACCTTCTCGAAGGGATAAAGCCGCTGCGTGACGCGATTTCGCTTGGGATAGAGATTGAGAAAATATTCGTGTGCGACGGAGAGATGGATATATCCGCACCGAAGGATTCAGGGTATGATTTCACGATTCTTGATAGAGAACTGTTTAAGATGCTGACAGATACGGAACATTCTCAGGGAGTGATATCCGTTGTAAAAAAAGTAAAACGCGGTGTAGATTCCCTTGAAGAAATGAAAAACTGCGGCAGCGGGAATCTGGTGATTTTGGACAGACTTCAGGATCCGGGAAACGTAGGAACGGTCATACGGACCGCGGAAGCTGCCGGATATAGCGGAGTCGTAACTGTAACGGGATGTGCAGATGTGTATTCGCCTAAAGTGGTCAGAGCTGCTGCGGGCTCTTTGTTCAGGGTACCTGTAATAGACGGCGGAGATCAGGAAATGCTCATTCCTGAACTTAAAAAATACGGATTTAAAATAGCGGCAACAAGTCTTGACGGAGATACGCTTTATCGCGATGCAGATATAAGCGAGAGTACTGCACTTGTTATAGGCAATGAGGGAAACGGTGTAGGAAATGAATTCCTGGAAGCTGCGGATTTAAAAATAAAGATCCCTATGATGGGATCGATCGAATCTCTTAACGCGGCAGTCGCAGCGGGAATACTCATGTATAAGTCAAATAAGATAAAATAGATGAGAGGTAATGGAAATGCAAGCTCAGTTGAACAGAATTTTGGAAGAAGCAAAAGAACAGCTGAAAAATGCTGCTTCTGTAGCGGAGACGGACGATATCCGTGTAAAGATGCTCGGCAAGAAAGGCAAGCTTACTGAGATACTCAGGGGAATGGGAAAACTGTCTCCTGAAGAAAGAAAATCGACAGGCCAGATGGCTAATAAAGTTCGAGCAGAGATCGAAGAAATGCTCGAAAAAAAATTCAAAGAAATGAAGGAAGCTGCGAAGGAAGCTCAGTTTAAACTTGAAAGAATAGATGTTACGGAGCCTGGCAGAGATGTGAAGCTCGGCGTAAAGCATCCCCTTACTATAACGATGGAAGAAATATCAAAGGTATTCATGAGTATGGGATTCTCGATCGTTGAAGGTCCTGAAGTCGAGACGGTGTTCAATAATTTTGATGCTCTCAATGCGGGACCGAATCATCCATCCAGGGATATGACGGACACTTTTTATATAAATGAAGATATACTTCTCAGAACGCAGACATCCCCTGTGCAGGTGAGGACGCTGATGAAGCAGAAACCTCCTATCAAGGTGATCTCTCCGGGAAGATGTTTCAGGTGTGATACTCCTGATGCCACACATTCACCTATGTTTCATCAGATAGAAGGTCTGCTTGTCGATGAAGGAATAACTATGGCAGATCTTAAGGGGACTCTTGACAGTTTTGCTAAACAGCTCTTTGGTACAAGCACGAAGACGAAGTTCAGACCTCATCATTTTCCGTTTACGGAGCCAAGTGCGGAAATGGATGTATCCTGCTTCAAATGCGGAGGAAAGGGATGCAGAGTGTGCAAAGGCAGCGGCTGGATAGAAATTTTGGGATGCGGCATGGTGCACCCGAATGTTCTCAAAGTCGGAGGACTCGATACTGAAAAGTATACTGGTTTTGCCTTCGGCATGGGCGTTGAAAGAGCTGCTATGCTCAAGTACGGAGTGGAAGATATAAGATTATTCTATGAAAACGATATGCGCTTTATAGAACAGTTCAAATAGGAGGATGTCAGATGTTAGTTCCAATAGAATGGCTTAAAGATTATATAGATTTGGATGTTTCCACCGAAGAGTTCTGTGACAGGATGATAATGTCGGGATCAAACCTTGAAACCTGCGAACATTTCTGCGAAGAAATGGAAAATGTTGTAGTAGGAAGAATAGACAAGATAGAAAAGCACCCTGACGCTGATAAACTTGTAGTCTGCAAGGTGGATGTAGGTCAGGATGAGGATATACAGATAGTTACAGGAGCGCCCAATGTATTTGAAGGGGCATATGTCCCTGTAGCGCTTCACAACAGCAGGATACCGGGACCGCTCCATGGTCAGCCTAAGCAGGAAGGCGGAGTGAAGATAAAAAAAGGAAAACTCAGAGGTGTGGAATCCTACGGTATGCTCTGTTCTGCCGGCGAGCTTGGATTTGAGGACAAGGTAGTGCCGGTTGCACACAAAGACGGTATATGGATACTTGAAGATGAGTATGAAACTGGAAAGGATTTTGCAGAAGCTCTGGAGTTAAAACAGGCTGTAGTTGATTTTGAGATAACACCTAACAGGCCTGACTGCCTTGCAATGGTAGGAATGGCAAGGGAAGCATCGGCAACCTTTGAAAAACCTTTCAAATATCCTGACACAGAGATAGCAAACGAAAACGGAAAGGGCGAATCGAAGGATTACGTTTCAGTGGAGATAAAAAATCCTGAAAGCTGCAGGAGATATGTGGCAAGGATAGTTACTGACGTAAAAGTTGAACAGTCGCCGTGGTGGCTTCAGAAGAGACTTATGTATGCAGGCATGCGTCCGATAAACAACATAGTGGACATAACTAATTTTGTAATGCTTGAATACGGACAGCCGATACATGCTTTCGATATCAATCAGGTAAAAGGCGGTAAAATAATCGTAGAAAATGCTGCGCAGGGTGAGAAATTCACCACTCTGGACAATACTGAGAGAGTGCTTTCGGATGATATGCTTCTTATAAAGGATGCTGAGAGAGGCATAGCTATAGCAGGTGTTATGGGCGGTCTCAACTCAGAAATAGAAGAAGATACGACTACGATCATCATCGAATCAGCCAATTTCAACGGGGACAGCGTAAGAAGCACATCGAAGAAGCTCGGACTCAGGACGGAAGCTTCCGCAAGGTTTGAAAAGGGCATAGATCCTAATCTCTGTGAAGCGGCCGCAGACAGAGTATGCAGACTTATAGAGCTGGTAGGAGCCGGCAAGGTATGCAAGGGCAGTGTAGACAATTATCCTTCGGAAGCAAAAGCAAAAACGATAGATATCAGAGTAGACAGGATAAATCACGTTATGGGCGTGGAGCTTGGACGCGAGTATATGGAAAAAGTGCTCAGATCTCTTGAGATAAAGGTTGAAGGAAGCGGCAATATCATGACTGTAACTCCTCCGACTGTAAGGCAGGATCTGCTGGAAGAAGAGGATTATATAGAAGAGGTTGCCAGGATCTATGGCTATGACAGGCTGCCGGTAACTCTTCCAAAAGGAAATAACGAGGCGGGAATGCCTGAAGAAAGAGCGCTTCGCGATCTGACGAGAGAATCCCTTTGCGGTATGGGTCTGAACGAGATACAGACATATTCCTTTGTAAGTCCTAAAGGAGTCGACAATATAGGAATCGCAGAAGATTCATGGGAGAGAGCATTTGTTAAGATACTTAACCCTCTCGGTGAAGAGAATTCTGTAATGAGAACAGTTCTTACTCCTAATATGCTGGAGGTTCTCGGCAGGAATTATTCGAGAAATATAGAGAAAGCCGGCGCTTTTGAAATAGGTAATACATTTATTAAGAATATGATGGATGAAGATGAGCTTCCGGATGAGCAGTATTCTCTGTGCATAGGCATGTACGGTAAAGGTGAAGATTTTTATTCCCTTAAAGGTATACTTGAAGAACTGCTCAGAGTACTCGGCATAAAGGATGTCCGATTTACGCCAGAATCCGAGTACGGCACATACCATCCGGGAAGATGTGCAAGGATATCGGTAAAGTCCAAAATGAAGCTGGCGGATGGAGCCGAGCCTTTGTACGATGAATTGGGAATAATGGGTGAGATACATCCGGATGTTGCAGAAAGATACGGCATGAGCGGCGTTAGAATATACTGCTGTGAGTTGATGTTTGATGCAGTAAAGAGACATTCAGACAGAACTGTTGTATATGTACCGCTTCCTAAGTATCCGTCCACATCGAGAGATATAGCGCTTCTCGTTGATGAAGATATGGAAGTCGGCAAAATAGAAGACGTTATAAAAGAGTATGCGGGAAATATACTTGAAAGTGTAAAACTGTTTGACGTATACAGGGGAAAGCAGGTCGAGGAAGGCAAAAAGAGTGTTGCTTTTGCTTTGACATACAGAGATAAAGATAAGACTTTGACCGATGAGGAAGTTGCAAAAGTCCACGGTAAAGTGCTCGAAGCGCTTAAAGAAAAGCTGAATGCGGTTCTGAGAGAGATGTAGGAGAGTTTTTATGGAAAACAACAAGGTAAAAGTAAAGATTTACGGACAGGAATACGTTATTGCCGGAGATAAATCAAGAGAAGAGATAATACAGGTGGCGGCTCATGTAGATACAAAGATGCAGGAGATAACCGAGGCCGCAAAATCAGCCGGAGCTACATCTTCGAATATAGCCGTTCTGGCAGCTGTAAACATTGCCAGTGAGTATTTCCAGATGCTTGATGAGATGGAAGAACTGAAGCGCATGAATATACAGCTTGAGAAAGATGCACAGCATTACGTTCAGCTGTGGGATGAATCCAAGAAAAACTATATGGATTACAAAGAAGAAACTCAGGCGATAGTTTTACAGAAAGATGAGCTGCTCAATCAGATAAGGCAGAAAGATCTGGAAAATCAGCAGCTTAAGGAAGCCATAGAAGCGGCTAAAGAGCAGACTCAGAGCAGTATGGAGGAAGTTGTTAAAGAAGTTGAAGCAAAATGCAAAGAACTTGAAAACAGTTTCTTTGATTTGCAGATGGAAAATCTCCAGCTGAAGAAAGAAATAGAAAAATATAAAAACAACAGTAATATCGGATAGCCTTAAATGGAAAAAAAGACTTTAAAAATACTTGAATACAATAAAATAATAGATATGCTCAGAGAACAGGCCGGCTCTGATCTGACCAAGGGGATCATTTCAGAGCTGGAGCCTTTTGATGATGTACGTGAAATAAAAGAAAAGCAGACTGAAACCACGGAAGCGGTAAGACTCATAAACCATAAGGGCCTATTACCCGTCGGTGGTTTTTATGATATTGGAGAGGCTGTATCGTTGGCGAGGAAGGGCGGAACGCTCAGCATGGCTCAGCTTTTGAAAGTACTTGCCAACATGAAGACTGCGGACAGGATAGTAACCTTTTTAAAGGGAGATGTTCCGGAGATACCGACAATAACGTCTATCGCGGAACTTATTGTAGTGCATAAAAACCTTGCAGAGGAAATCGACAGATGTATAATTTCCGAAGATGAAATGGCGGATAACGCATCTCCTGATCTCAGAAGGATAAGGCGAAGCATAGCAAGGCAGAACGATGCTGTAAAAAGCAGGATAAATCGTATATTGAATTCAGGAGACAACAAGAAAGTCCTTCAGGACTCAATAGTCACCGTAAGAAACGGAAGATATGTCATACCTGTCAAGCAGGAGCACAGGGGAAGCGTGCCTGGCATAGTTCACGATCAGAGCGGCAGCGGTGCAACGCTGTTTATAGAGCCGCAGCCTATAGTAGAGCTGAACAATGAACTAAGACAGCTTGAGCTGGATGAGCAGGCGGAAATCAACAGAATACTGAAAGAGTTGTCTGAAGGTGTTTCTGAGAGTTATCATGATCTGAAAAACAATCAGGAATTGATGGTGCAGATGGATCTGTTCATGGCAAAAGGCAGACTTTCAGCAGCCATGAATGGTGAAGAGCCAAAGATAAGCGAAGAGGGAATAATGGATATAAGAGGAGCCAGACATCCATTGATAGATGAAAAAAAGGTGGTTCCTATAGATATAAGGATAGGAGAAGATTACAGCACCCTCGTTATAACAGGACCGAATACAGGAGGAAAGACTGTTACACTGAAGACTGCGGGACTTTTCGCGCTTATGGCGCAGGCGGGTCTTCATCTGCCGTCAGATCCGGGAAGCAGTATACCTGTATATAAAGATGTATTTGCTGATATAGGAGATGAACAGAGTATAGAGCAGAGCCTCTCCACCTTTTCGTCACATATGAAGAACATCGTGAGAATAACGGAAAGGGCAGAAAAAGGAAGTCTTGTACTGCTTGATGAGCTTGGTGCGGGAACAGATCCGACGGAAGGCGCAGCGCTGGCGATATCAGTGCTCGAAGAGCTGAAACGAAACGGCGCAGATGTTATAGCTACCACCCATTATACAGAACTCAAGAAATTCGCTGTTTCCACAGAGGGAGTAGAGAATGCTTCCATGGAGTTCGATGTGGAGACATTGAGCCCGACATATAGACTGAATATAGGGATACCAGGCAAATCGAACGCCTTTGAAATATCAAGAAAACTCGGGCTTTCGGAAAAACTGATAGACAGAGCAGGAGAGCTGATAAAGGGCGGAGATATGGCATTTGAAGAAGTTATAGCATCTCTTGAAGACGACAGGAAAAAGGCTGAGGAAGAACGAGATGAAGCTATAATGCTGGGTATAGAAATAAAACGCAAGAAAGAAGAACTTGACGAAAAGATAAAGAAATTCGAAGAGAAGAAGGAAAAAGAGATAGAAAGAGCGAAAGAAAAGGCGCGGGAGATAATAAGAGAAGCAAAAGAAACTACCGAAGAAGTGCGTGAGGAGCTCAAAGAGATAGCAAAACTTGAAAGCCTTGGAGAGAGGAATGTTAGATTTGACAAGAGCCGCAGAAAGATAAGAGAGCTCGAGAAGAAAAACAGAAGCTCCATAAAGGTAGAGACCAATTCTGAGCCGGTAGATGCAGAGCTTCTGAAATTGAACGATAGGGTGAAAATACTGACGCTTAATCAGAATGGAGAAATTGTTTCATTACCTGATGATAAGGGAAATCTCCAGGTGCAGGTAGGCATCATGAGAGTAGATGTCAATATAAAGGATATAATGCTTATAGATGAGGGTATCAATAAAAGGCGTATCCGGAAGAAGAGCAGCGGATACGGACGGATGTACAGAAGCAAGGTGAACAGTATATCGTCATCTATAGATGTGAGAGGAAAAAACCTTGACGATGCTGTGATGGATGTGGAAAAATATATAGATGATGCATTTATTTCAGGATTGAACGAAGTTACTGTCATCCATGGAAGAGGAGAAGGCATCTTAAGAAAGGGTATACAGGAAGCGCTTAAAAGGAGCAGGAATGTTAAGAGCTTCAGGAACGGAGGTTACCAGGAAGGCGGCGACGGTGTCACTGTCGTAAAGCTCAAGGTTTAGTATATATCAAGTGAGGAGAAAATAATATGATAAGTTATAAAGATAAGATCGCAGATATTCTTGCTGCACATGTGGACGGTGTCGAAAGAGAGGATATCGTTTCTATGATAGAATCTCCTACGGACAGTAAAATGGGAGATTATGCTTTTCCGTGTTTCAAACTGGCAAAGGTAATGAGAAAAGCGCCTCCTGTGATCGCGGAGTCTATCGCAGATCAGATAAGAGATGAAGATATATTTGAAAAGGTAGAGAACGTTAAAGCTTATGTAAATATGTTCATATCTAAAAAAGCCTTTGCAGATGAAGTGGTGACCGAAGTCATCTTAAAGGGAGACGATTACGGAAGAAGCGAAGCGGGCAGCGGAAAGAAGGTAATAATCGAATACTCATCGCCTAATATTGCAAAGCCGTTCCATATAGGTCACATAAGGAGTACGGTAATAGGCAATTCGATATATAAGATATATGATTTTCTCGGATACGATACTGTAAGGATAAATCATCTGGGCGATTACGGCACTCAGTTTGGAAAGATGATATGCGCCTACAGGAGATGGGGCAATAAAGAAGATGTGATAAACGAACCGATAAAATCTCTGTTGTCATATTACACTAAGTTCCACGAAGAGGCGGAAAAACACCCTGAACTTGAAGACGAAGCAAGAGCTATATTTACAAAGCTGGAAAAGGGTGAGCCGGAAGAAGTGGAGCTCTGGCAGTGGTTCAGGGACGAAAGCCTTAAGGAATTCAACAGAGTGTACGATATGATGGGAATAAGCTTTGACTCTTATAACGGAGAAAGCTTTTATTCCGATAAAATGCCGAGATTTGTGCAGGAGCTGAAGGATAAGGGACTTCTTGTAGAGGATAACGGCGCTCAGATAGTGAGACTTGACGACTACGATCTGCCTCCTGCTCTTATAACAAAATCCGATGGCTCTACGCTTTATATAACAAGAGATATCGCCGCTGCGGTATACAGAAAAGAAACCTATGATTTTTATAAAAACATTTACGTTGTGGCGTCACAGCAAAACCTGCATTTCCAGCAGTGGATAAAAGTCATAGAACTTCTGGGATATGACTGGGCGAAAGATTGTATACATGTGCCGTTCGGACTTGTGAGCATGGAAGACGGGATTATGTCGACGAGACATGGAAGAGTCGTGTTCCTGGAAGATGTGCTCAACAAAGCTATAGATAAGACTAAACAGATAATAGAAGAGAAAAATGTAAATACGGATAATATCGATGAGACGGCCAGGGATGTAGGGATAGGCGCTGTTATGTTCAATGAGCTTTCAAATTACAGGATCAAGGACTATGTCTTTTCTTGGGATAAAGTGCTCAATTTTGATGGGGAAACAGGTCCTTATGTACAGTATACTCATGCAAGAGCATGCAGCGTACTGAGAAATGCCGGCAAGGATGCTGTAGAAAAGGCAAGAGCGGGATTTGATCCTTCATATATAACCGGTGAAAGCGCTCATGAGCTTATAAAACTGATATATGATTTCCCTGCGGCTGTTTATGATGCAGGCGAGAAATATGAGCCGTCTGTAGTGACCAGGCATATAATAGATGTGGCTCAGGCGTTCAATAAGTTCTATCACGATGAACATATACTGGTCGAAAATGAAGATGAAAGAAACGCGAAGACAGCGCTCGTTATAGCAGCCAGAGCTGTCATCAAAAATGGCCTTTCACTGCTTGGAATAAAAGCACCTGAAAGGATGTAAGAGGAGAAATAAAAGATAAAGGAGTTTATATATGAGATACGAGGGAGATATATACAGACCGCCGAGTGAGGCATACAGTCTGCTGGTACAGGTGACCATAGGCTGCACTCACAATAAATGCACCTTCTGCAAAATGTTTAAAGATAAGAAGTTCAGAGTCAGAAAACTTGAAGAAGTAATGGAAGATCTGGCCTGGGCAAGAGCGAGATACAGGAGTGTGAACAGGATATTTCTCTGCGACGGAGATGCGCTGGCACTATCAAATGCCCGTTTGATGCCTATCCTTGAATACATTTCAGAGAACTTCCCTGAGTGCGAAAGGGTTTCGATATACGGAAGAGGCAGCGATGTGATTAAAAAATCGGATGAAGAGATGAAGGAGCTGTATGACGCAGGCCTCAAGATGGTATATATCGGAGCGGAGTCAGGAAGCGACAAGGTTCTCAAGGATGTATGCAAAGGTGAGACGAGACAGCAGATCATCGACGGAGTGAAGAAGATCGAGGCGTGCGGCATGCAGTCTTCAGTCACGTTTATATCAGGCCTTGCAGGAAAGGACGGATGGGAGGATCATGCTATCCAGACAGGAACTATGATAAGCGAAATGGAGCCTTCCTATGTAGGACTTTTGACTCTCATGGTAGAGCCGAGCGTTCCTATGGCAAAGGATATAGAATCAGGCAAGCTTAAGCTGCTTTCTCCTGAGGAAGTAATGGCTGAGACACTTCTGATGCTGAAGCATACGGATGTTAGTAAAACATGTGTATTGAGAAGCAATCACGCATCCAATTACGTTTCTCTCAGAGGAAATCTTCCTGAGGATAAGGAAAGGATGATGGAACTTTTGAAAACTGCCATGAAAAATCACGATATGTTTAAGGATGAGAGATTCAGGGCTCTTTAAGGTACAGT
>UQNP01000008.1 GCA_900542385.1 uncultured Eubacterium sp. | reverse complement strand
TGCAGACCGTTTTGACTGCCGAACTGACGAGCATCTACATCTCAGATGCATCAAATGCAACAGGGTCTTCGATATCGATACAGATGATTCCGAAGCCATCATGGAGAAGGTTGAAAGCCTTTCTGATATAAAAAATATATCGGATATAAAAGGTTTTAAAATCGACAAAGTGAATTTTTCTTTTGAAGGCGTTTGCAGCAGATGTCAGAAAAATGAACAAGATGATCTCAATTGAGTATTTTTTCAAGGAGGTAAAGAAAATGAAAGACTTAAAGGGAACGAAAACAGAAGCTAACTTAATGGCTGCTTTCGCAGGCGAATCACAGGCTACTAACAAGTATACCTACTACGCAAGCAAAGCAAAAAAAGACGGATATGTTCAGATTTCCAACATATTCGCAGAAACAGCATCCAATGAAAAAGAACATGCTAAAATTTGGTTCAAACTTCTCCAGGGAGGAGCAATAAAAGATACTATGGAAAATCTCGCAGACGCTGCTGCCGGAGAAAATTATGAGTGGACTGACATGTACGCAACTTTTGCAAAAGAAGCAAAAGAGGAAGGTTTTGATCAGATCGCCGCACTGTTCGAAGGCGTTGCAGCAGTTGAGAAGGAACACGAAGAAAGATACAGAAAGCTCATAGAAAACATCGAAAAGGGCCTCGTATTTGAAAGAGATGACGAAGTAGTATGGCAATGCGCTAACTGCGGTCATATAGTAAAGGGAAAAGATGCACCTAAGGTTTGCCCTGTATGTGCACATCCTCAGGCATATTTCCAGATCAAGCCTGAAAATTACTGATTAGAGCCTTATTGGCTTTGCGGACTTAGATCATGTCCGCAGGAAAGGATATAAATCCATGGATAACAATGTAATGTTCAAGATCGGATACGGTCTTTACGTTCTCACAGCCAACGAAAACGGTAAACAGAACGGATGTATAGTAAACACACTTCAACAGGTTACAACTACGCCTAACCGCGTGGCAGTAACAGTCAACAAAAACAATTTCACTCATGATATGATAATGAACACCGGGAAATTCAATGTAAGTATCTTAAGCGAAAAAGCAAGCTTTGATATTTTCAGGCATTTCGGTTTCCAGAGCGGAAGAGACGTGAATAAATTCGATGGTTACCCTGCTGAGATCAGCAGCAACGGCATCCCATACATCACAAACGGAGCCAACAGCTATCTCTCAGGAGAAGTGATCTCACATTCAGATCTCGGTACGCATACCATGTTCATAGCCGATGTCACGGACGGAGAAGTTTTCTCCGATGATAATTCCGTAACATATGACTACTATCATAAACACATAAAAGAAAGTCCTAAGAAGGAATCTAAAAAAGGATGGGTATGTAAAATATGCGGATACGTATATGAAGGCGACCCTCTTCCGGAAGACTTTATATGCCCTGTATGCAAGCATGGGGCTGCCGATTTTGAAAGACTTTGATTCCACTCATATATAAAGGCTAAGTAATATAAAAGGCTGCCTGCCATCGTGAATGTAAAAATCACATAGCAGACAGCTTTTTTATATACCTTTCACACGCTTTAGATCTGCTCAATCCATAGCTTTGCGTAAAAATTCTTCTATCTTGTCAAAAGGTATCACGTCCATCCTGTCGTACAGATCCGTATGCACTGCATCCGGAATGATCAATAATTCCTTATTATCCGAATAAGGATTATCTTTTGTCATATCTGCAAAGGCGTCTCTGCTGAAATAGCATGAATGAGCTTTTTCACCATGTATGAGCAATACGGCACTGCGTATCTCATTGCTGTATGCAAGGATCGGCTGATTCATAAAGGACATGCATCCTGTAACATTCCATCCTCCGTTTGAGTTGAGCGAACGGCTGTGGTATCCTCTGTCCGTCTTATAGTAATCATGATAATCCTTTACGAAAAACGGCGCATCTTCCGGCAGCGGGTCCACCACTCCTCCGCCGAGGACATAGCTTCCGCTTCTGTAATCTTCTATCCGCTGTTCATTCAGCGCCTTCTTTTTCTCATAACGCGCATCTGCCGAATCCTCATCATCAAAGTAACCTTTCGCATTCACTCGCGTCATGTCGTACATGGTGGAAGCGACAGTAGCCTTTATCCTTGTGTCGAGGGCCGCTGTGTTAAGAGCCATCCCTCCCCAGCCGCAGATACCGATTATCCCTATTTTGTCAGGATCTGCTTCGCCGCAGAGAGATAAGAAATCCACAGCTGCCTGAAAATCTTCCGTATTTATATCCGGCGAAGCCATATAGCGCGGACTTCCTCCGCTTTCCCCTGTAAATGACGGATCAAAGGCTATCGTCAGAAATCCCCGTTCTGCCATTTCCTGAGCATAAAGGCCTGATGCCTGTTCCTTTACTGCTCCGAAAGGTCCGCATACTGCCACAGCAGGAAGCTTATCTTTTGCTCCTTTTGGCTTATACATATCTGCCGCCAGAGTAATACCATATCGATTATGAAAAGTTATTTTACGGTGCTCCACCTTATCGCTTTTGGGAAAAGTCTTGTCCCAAGCTTCGGTTAAATTCAATTTTTCTTCCATTTTGAAACCTCCGTTACCTGATTTTTATTCCCCTGATCTTGTTGTTTTTCTTAACTGTATTTTATTTCATTATCCGTAAAATAACCAATACTTTGTTGTTATCTTATACTATGCTTTAAAAGAATACTGCGCCTCCGTTAGGGCTTACGAACTGCCCGCAGAAGAAATTGCCTTCATCAGATGCTAAAAGCAAAGCTGCGGCGCCTATCTCTTCAACTGTTCCAAGTCTCTTGAGAGGTATATCCTTTTCCTTTTCCACCCACTCAGGTTCCATATCCGCAAGTATCATGTCTGTCTCTACAGGTCCAGGCGCAACTATGTTCACAAGTATATCCGGAGCCATTTCAAGGGCAAGACACATGGTAAAGGAATTTATGGCGCCTTTCGCTGCAGCATAATGTCCGTAACATGCCCTTCCTTTCTTTGAAAGCTCTGAAGATATATTGATAATCTTTCCTACGGGAGCATCCTCTCCTTTTTCAATAAGCGGGATAAAATATTTACAGCTTAAAAATACACCTCTAAGATCTGTATTTATCACTCTGTCCCACTCTTCTGTATCCATATCGGCAACAGGAACTTCCTTTCCTATGGTGCCCGCATTGTTTACGAGTATGTTTATCTTCCCGAATTCCTTTGCCGTGATCTCCGCCATATTTTTTACATCTCTTTCATCTCCGGCATTTGCTTTAACCGCTACAGCTTTTACGCCCAGCGCCTCTATCTCTCTGACTGTCTCGTCAGCAGCTTTTGCATTGCTGTGATAGGAAAATACTATATCAGCTCCTTCCTTTGCAAAGGTCAGCGCTATTCCTTTGCCTATGCCTCTGCTCCCGCCTGTTATTACCGCAACTCTGTTTTCCAGTTTTTTCATCCTGTTTTCTCCTTTCATAACCTGTATGATCTGTTCCTGCATCGTCATTTTTTATACGTAATAAGGCGTTACCCGATATTCACCTCCGCTCACCGTTACGAAACGTCCGTTGAAGGCTTTCCTTCCCGCGCAGCTTGCCATATAAAGCGCCGTTTCAGCTATTTCGCCGGGTCTCGCTATCCTGCCCATAGCTATGTCGTCAGCATACATGGCCCTCACTTCATCCAGCGTTATCCCCAGGTCTTCCGCATCCACGTTGAGCTGCGCCGTATCTATCACTCCCGGTATTATAGTGCATACTTTTATGTCAGTGTTTTCTTCTGCATATTTTGCGGCCAGATATTGTCCAAGGGTGAACAGTCCCGACTTTGAAGCTCCATATCCTGTAGCGTTTTTCCATCCTATGGTCCCGAAAAACGAGCTTATTATGATTATTGTACCTCCGCACTTTTTCATAAAAGGCACTGCCGCTTTTATACAAGCTATATGCCCCGACAGGTTTATCTTTATCTGACCCCACCATTTTTCCATATCGCTTTCAAGGAAAGGCGCCATATTCATACCTGCCGCATTGCACACCAGAACATCAAGGCGCTCTTCATCTCCCGCCGCCTTTCTGACTGCATCTTCCGCGGCCGAAGCATCGGAAATATCACAGCATACAGCCTCTGCGCCCGTCTTTTCCATGACCTTCCTTACTTTATCGTTGAGCTTTCTGCCATTTATGAAAACTTTAGACTTTTCAGCAGAAAAGCTTTCAGCCATAGCTTCGCCTATCCCTTGAGTTCCTCCTGTTATCAATATCCTTTTATCTTTAAGTTCTCCATATTTCAATGATGTCACCTCCTTATGCTCCCGATACCGAAACTACCTGAGCAGCCGTGTACGTATCTTTATCTGCAAGATAAAAAACTGTATCTGCAACTAAATCGGCATCAAATGGTACCGCCGGACTGATAACGTTTACCAGCACATTGTCGGCAGCCATTTCCATTCCGAAACTTTTTACAAATCCATGCAGTGTTCCGTATGCGGCAGCACTGAGTACATTATCACCTTCCGCGTCTCTGTAGTCCGATGCCAGTATGATGATCTTTCCTCTTTTTCTGTCCTTCATATATGGTGCCGCCGCTCTGCACAGATTTACATTTCCTCCGAGGATCGTATCGAGAAGTACATCCCACACCTTGCTATCTGTATCTTCAAATCCCGTACCTGCCTCTGCGCCCGCTCCATTGAACACCGCATCCAGCTCAAACTTTTCCTCAATAGAAGCTATCGTCTTCTCTACTCCTTCCATATCTCTCAAATTGCAAGGGACATAAGTGTCAACATATTTATCTTCATTCTCGTTCAATTTCACATCCAGCCCTATGACATACCAGCCTTCATCGTGAAACCGCCTTGCCGCCGCTTTTCCCGTCACGCCGCAGCATCCCGCGATCAATATGGTTTTATTCATTATTTTCACCACTTTCATTTAAACTTTCTCTCCTTTCTCTCGGTCTGTAGTAAAGTAAATAGTAAAGCATAGCTGTCGCAAGTATTATGCCGACTATCATAAGATCAGAAGGTGTCTGGGACGCTATAGCTACGCATAAGAAACATATCACCAGGATAGACGGAACAGGGAAAAGAGGCATTTTAAACGGTCTTGTTATACTTTTCTGAGTTATCCTGCTCCTTATAGAGCCTATGGCTATCAGCATATATACTACAGCTGCGCTCATTCCTCCGAAAGTTATCATCGTCACTATATCAGAAGCAAATACCAGAATGCAGTCTACCACCGCTATTACGATGGTTGCTACCCAAGGCACCTGCGATTTGCCGGAAACTTTCATAAGAGCATTGTTTATCCTGTCAGGCCACAGCCTGTCCCTTCCGCCTGTCCAGAGGACTCTCGCCATGTAATTGATAAGTACTACATTGCATCCAAAAGATGCGATTATGATCCCAACATTCACAACAGTGGTTCCGATCGGTCCAAGGTAAGATTCCACAACATACAGCAAAGGTGAATCAGCTGAAAGGAAATCTTTTATATCCGGCGCTGCAACCATTGAGAATATATCACATGCTCCTATGAGAAGCAGCGTAAGAAAAGCTGTCGCAAACACTGCTTTTCCCACATTTCTGCACGAGTCCTTGGTTTCCTCGGAAAATCCAAGGGAAGCGCCGTAGCCGTCTATAGCAGCGCACATTATACCCATTCCCATGAGCACAGTACCGAAAGTTGCCGGCTCAAGAGATGTTCCGTCAGCGCTGAGGACCTGAGGATGAAATACCAGATCACCCAGACTTCTCTGAGGATTTGCAAAGCACACGTATAAGAATATTGCAATTACGATAAGCTGAAGTATAAGGAAAACCTGAGTTACTCTGCTGTTTGTTATTATGGAATTAAGTCCGATAAGCAATGCAACTATTATTGAAAGCGCCGATATCACACTGCACGCCATATCTCCCTGCGGAAGCTGAGGGAACAATATCTGCAGATACTGGCCCACTCCCATAGCTATGGCCGGAATATATATGAACGCCTGGATCATAAAATTAAATACACCTAAAAATACCAGAGGTTTAGGGAGCACGTATCTCGTGATCGAATACAGTCCTCCCGATACAGGATATACAGATCCCAGCTCACCTAAAATCAGACCTATGCACAGTACGTTTATGCACTGGAGCAGAGTTCCTCCTGCCGTTGCCGTTCCCACCGTCGCAAATGCTGCAAGCGCATAGGTGAACGCCGCCATTACCGGAGACACGTTCGCAAGTCCCATGACAACGTTCTGCGGCACAGACAGTCCTCGTTTGAGCTCCTGTTTGTACCCCAGTTCTTTTAACCGTTCCTCTGCTCCGTTCACCGGATTATCCTTGAATTGTTTTTTAGTTTCCATAGACGCCTCCTTTCTCAATCGAATCTTTTATTTAAAATATCAACATAGGCCGCAGAAATGTTCTCCGCAAGCAGTCTGCCTTTTTCTGAGCTCGATGTCCTTGCTGTCGTCAAAAGCCCGCTTTCCGTTACAGCGCATTTTGACGAAGGATATATGGAATATCCCAAAAGTCCGTCTACACCGTCCTCTATAAATCTGTCCATATGGCACAGATCCTCCCTGAAGTAAAGCGTCAGCGATGTTTCCAGTATTCCTGCATGCTCCAGCTCTATCCCCGGATATTCCACCTCATCGAATACCTTGTCCATCACATCTTCAGATATCTGATCCCACCAGCTGGACTCTATCATCGTCACATCCTCATGCTCCCTTGAAACAAGATCCATGGCTTCAAGGATAAAGGCTTCATTCTCAAAATGCCCATTGATTATAAATATTTTCTTTATACCATCTCTTATAAATTCTTCGAGAATATCCTTTACCAAAGACATCAATGTTATTCCGTTAAGATCTATAGTTCCCGGAAATGCCGGTCCGCCTCCCGACAGCGGAGCCGATTTATATCCGTAACAGACGCACGGCGCAACTATGCCTCCGATTTTTTCAGCGATCATTTCCGCAAGTCCTGTGCTGATTATCGCATCCACTGAAAGAGGAAGCATCGGACCATGCTGTTCAGTCGATCCTACGGGAAGTATGACCACTGACTCCTTCTTTCTTTCATTAAATTCCTGCCACGTCATTTCCTGCATAAATACAGTGCTCATTGTCCTTTCTCCTTTCTCTGCTCCTCATTTCTGCTTTTTCAGCGCTATCAGCGATATGAATTCAAATACGATATTCGCCGCAAGAAAAGATGTTATCTGCGACGGATCATATGCAGGGAGCACTTCAACCAGATCATATCCGACAAAATCCACGTCTTTCAGTGATCTGACCATGTGCAGCGCCTCTGCGCCGCTCCATCCGCCTACTTCTACAGTACCCGTTCCAGGAGCATAAGCCGGGTCTACAAAATCTATATCGAAGGTCAGAAATGCTTTCGAATCTCCTACTCTCTTTATGATCCTTTCAATGGTCTCTTCGATGCCTGTTTCTCTCATTTCAAAGCTGGTTATAACTTCAAATCCGAGATCTCTGGAGTCCGTAAGGTCCTTCTTGGAATAAAAGGTGCCTCTCATGCCCACCTGTATAGAATGTTCAACATCTATAAGTCCCTCTTCCAAAGCTCTTCTGAACACTGTCCCGTGATTGTACTTCTTGCCGAAATATTCATCTATAGTATCAAAATGGGAATCAAAATGGACGAGAGCAAGCGGTCCATGTACCTTTGCCGCAGCGCGCAGTTCTCCGAGAGTTATAGAGTGATCTCCCCCAAGGCAGATCGGAATAACACCACTCTCAAACAGCGGCAGAAGTCCTTCCACCATCCTGTCATAGGTGTCTTCTATATATCCGGGGTTCACCGATATATCTCCATAATCCACCCCGGAAAGTATCTCCACTGTATTGATATCCTGCGGCACATTGTAGGGTTTTATTAAGGAAGAAATTTCTCTTATTGCCGAAGGTGCAAATCTCTGGCCCGGCCTGTAAGTAACTCCCGTATCGAAAGGCACACCTACAACAGCATAATCCACTCCTTCCGTCGTCCTGACATTGGGAAGTCTCATAAACGTCTTTATCTCCGCAAAGCGCGGTATTTCAAGGGAATTTAAAGGCTCATATTTTTTTATGCTCATTTCTTTTACCTCCATATACTTTCATATTGCTCTTTCTTACATATACATATAAAAGCAAGATCAATGCCAAGATTTATCTGCGTATATACAGCAATTTCATAACTAATTTGCCCAACAATCATCTTTTTCATGTTATTTCTTTGTGCTGCATCTATGTAAAACAAGTTTTAAAAATAAAAAAAATCACGAAATCGTGCATTTATGCATTCATTCGTGACTTGTACATCAGTATATTCCCACTTAAAAGCATTTTTGCACGAATACCGTGCAAAAATGCATCACTTGTCGTTTAATCTCTGCTGTAACGGTTTAATTTTCTTCTCAGAGTAGTTGCGTCTACTCCAAGCTGCTTTGCCGCCTTTGGAATAGAGCCGTAATGTTCTATCGCTGTTTTTATCACTGAGATTTCATATCTTCCTATTATATTTTTGTAACTGTCGTTTTCAAAATCAAAGGAAAGATCTTTCGTCTCTTCCTTCTGACCCATGAATTGAGCTATATCTTCTTTTTCTATAAAATCTTTAGGCGTGCTTACAAGTATCCTTTCTATAAAATTTTCCATCTGTCTTACGTTGCCGTCCCATCTGTAATCCAAAAGTACTCTGTGTACCTCAGCAGAAAGCTTTTTATCAAATCCGTACCTGTTGTTTATCTTTTCCATGATATATTTTACAAGAGGTATCAGATCGTCTTTTCTTTCCCTTAAAGGAGGGATCTGTATAGGCACTACATTAAGCCTGTAATACAGATCCTGGCGGAATTTTCTTTCCTCCACCATTTTCATCAGATCCTGGTTTGTTGCTGAAATAAATCTTATATCAAGCTTTTTCACATTCTGACCGCCTACAGGGATTATTTCCCTGTTCTGTATGACTCTCATGAGCTTCGGCTGCATAGAAAGCGGCATCTCGCCTATTTCATCAAGAAAAACCGTTCCACCGCTGCCCAGTTCAAGAAGTCCGGCTTTTCCGCTTTTATCCGCACCGGTGAACGCTCCTTTTTCATATCCGAACAACTCTGACTCAAACAAGCTCTCCGGTATGCTGCTGCAGTCAACCGTTATGAACGGACCATCCTTTCTGCCGCTGTTTGCATGAATAAACTTGGCTATAAGGCTTTTTCCTACCCCTGACTCTCCTGTAAGAAGTATAGTCGAATCGACTTGTGAAACAGTGATTGCCAAGCTGAGTACTTTCCGCATCTTCTCACTTTTTGCGATTATGCCTTCTATCTGCCCCTGTTCCAGTTTCAATCGCGAAAGCTCCATTTCCTTTGCCGAAAGTCTGCTTTTCAGATTATTAAGTTCCGTTATATCGCGTGAATTCACCACAACACTGCTTACACTGCCGTCTTCGTCAAATATAGGCGTCCCGGTGGCAAGTATCTGATTGCCGTTTTTGACGGTCTGTATTATAGTCATCGGCTTTCGCGTTCTTAGCACTTTCAAGGTCACGGATTCTGAATATATGCCTTCGGAAACCAGCTGACGTATATCCTTGTTCATAGCTTCTTCCCGGGAAAGACCTTCTATCCTTGTACACGCTTCATTTATATAAATTGTCCTGCCTTCGCTATCAAGTATATGAAGTCCGTCATAGGAAGATTCAAAAGCTGTGAGTATAGTTTTCATAGGAATATCTTTTACCTGTTTCATAGAATTCCCCCAAACAGATGAATAAAACAAAAGCCCTGAAACGTTTTGTTTCAAGGCTTACTGGTACTCCCTAGGGGAGTCGAACCCCTGATTCCGCCGTGAGAGGGCGACGTCTTGACCACTTGACCAAGAGAGCATATCTCATTGTTACAAATGAGATTATAACATAAAATCGCAGAAAAGAAACCTAAAAAAGCAAAAAATCTCCATATTTTTGCTTTTAATTTATATCTGTTCTGCTCAGTATCTCCGCAGGGGTTTTGCGTATGGTCCTGAACACAGGAAGAAGTCCGAACAGCAGATTGAATCCGTATATCAGCACGATGCTCACTATGAGCACCATCGGATTCACAACGAACATCTGACTGAAATAGGATATTCCCGACAATCTGTGAAGTACATACGCCATGAACAGATATCCCGGCAGACTTGCCATAGTGGTTATAGCGAGTATCTCTCCCGTAAACATCTTGTATATATCGCTCTTCTTCACACCGATCGCTCTGTACACGCCGACTTCTTTCACTCTTGACAGGAAGGATGCGCGTATTATCAGGAAAATTTCTATAAACGATATAGCGAGTATAACTCCCGACATCACTAAAGTCGAAAAGATCGACGACCACATTTCATCTCTGTAGTCCTGCTCGCTCTCCGCGTAATCATCTACTGCGTTTATACCGTTTTCCTCAAACCATTTAAGGGCCTGATCCTTATCAGCAGGCGATATGGTGATATTAGACGTAGTGCTCACCACATTGTATTTGACCGTATTGGCATTGACCAGCATGAAATCGCTGTCCCGGGCATCGGAATAGTATCCGGACACCCTGAGATTCCTGCCGTTGACTTTAGTGGATATCTCGCTTCCTATCTTCATATCCTCTTTGTTCTTTTCATTTACGAGCACTTCGTAATCGCTTTCCGGCCATTCACCTTCCTCAAGGGTCACCGATGAGGATTTGAGACTGTAATCTATCACGTCCGCCTGCTCCGCTCCTTCCGAAGATCCGCCGGATGCTGCTTCACCTCCTGAGATCTCATCAGCAGACTGAGAATTGGCAATTATATTCATAAACAGACTGCTGTCTGTATATATACAAGGGCTTTGCAGATCCGATATACCGACTATAGTCATATCCGGCATATTAGGCACTGAAACAGTCTGATCAAGAAAATCTCTCACATTCCCAAATCCTGCCATTACACTCTCCTGATCGTCTATGACCTTTTTGAGCGCCATCCTGTCTACGACTATTTCATTTGCGTTCTCAGGCAGTCTTCCGTACGCCAGATCATTTACACCCAGCTTTTCAATACTTGAAAGCGAGCCTGTTATCGCTGCGCTGCTGCCGCTGGTCTGGAGATAATCATCGTATGCCATGCTCATGCTTACAAGAGAGCTTCCGGGCATTATGTAATCAAACATCTCCTCAGACTCATACCCGAGGTATGTATCCACGTCTATCTTTTTTCCAACTACCGTTATATAAGATTTATCCTTTTCAACAAATTCATCGTCTGTTATATTCAAAACCCCGAAAATGCTGCTGATGGAATAAGTTATAAACATACCGGCCACTAAGAATCCAAGCAGCAGTATCTTTTTCAGTACGTTGTAGTTGAATACTGTTTTGAATCCTCTTTTTATCAATTCGAAAGGATTAAGTATTGATCTGTATTTTCTCACCCCGTCCGCTTTCAGCTTCGAGGTGTCAAACTTATCATCTTCGGAATCAGCGAGGGTCATTTCCCTGTAGTTATCATCTATGAATTCAATACTGGAATTATCATCGACTATTTCAAGCCTGTTTTTAGCATCGTTTGTCCTTATATATATGTTGCCGTTTCTTATGACTATGTCAAGATCGAGCTTCCCGTTGCTTTCATTGTAAAAATCAAGGGTATAATTATCCGTTCTCAGCCGCTTGTGATCCTTTATATCCTTTAAATATATCTTATTGTCTATCCTGTAATCGAGATTATCCGAATTTTCATTGATATCATCAGAAATGACTTTTCCGTCAAGTATCCTGATTATCCTCGAAGCATAGAACTTTGCCAGCTCTTCTTCATGGGTCACGAGTATGACCAGCTTCTCTTCAGATATCTTTTTGATGATATTCATTATCTCGATGGTGTTGCTGCTGTCCAGGTTGCCCGTAGGCTCATCGGCGATCACTATAGCAGGGTTTTTTACTATAGCTCTCGCTATACCGACACGCTGACGCTCACCGCCGGAAAGCATATCTGCATACCTGTTCCTGTATCTGTACATACCGACCTGCTCAAGAACATAGCTGACTTTCTCATCGATCTCCTTCTTGTCCTTCACGCCCACCATCTTGAGAGCTATTGCAACATTATCAAATACCGTCATATTATCGACGAGATTATAGTTCTGAAAAATATATCCGATGTTCAGATTTCTTATTTTATCTATTTTACCTGAACGTCTTCCGGTTATTCTCTCGCCGTTTATGTAGACTTTTCCCCCGTTCACTTTGTCAAGTCCGCCTATGACATTGAGCAAAGTTGTTTTACCGCATCCTGACGGACCGAGAAGAGCAATGAGTCCGCGGTCTTCCATTTCTGCCGATGTGTCGTTTATCACATGTATTTCATTTTTCTTTCGCCTGTTGAAATACTTGTTTACATGTTCCAGCCTAACCATGACTAATCCTCCTCCCTGTACGATCCCATAGCCGTTTTTTTGAACAGATTTCTTGAAAATTTACCGGAAATCAAATACCCCATAATTATAAGCACTGCGTAAAGTATCACGTAATCAGAAAGCCTCATGTATTCCACAAGAGTCCTTATGTATTCGACATTTATCACATCGAGATTTACAAGAGCCACCACTGCTATGAATATGGCGTAAGCTATGTTTATCACCACAAACAGCTCGACATCGAGTATCCTGCGTATATTTCTCTTAGTCATACCCAGCATCCTGAGTATGCTGAAATAGCTTATTCTTGAACGCAGTATCAGCCTTATTACGAAATACGCTATGAAGAAAAGCGCTACCACTATCACAACGGCTATAGGCACCTGTATCATGGACACAATATCATTACCGTATGTCACTATAGCTTCCCTGAGCGCCAGAGGCTCATACCCCATATTTTCCAGCGCACTCTTTACGGTGTCTATCTGCCTCGTATCGTCTACGTATACAGTGGCCTGGTAATTGCCCTTTCCAAAGAGCGTATTGTAGTCGGCGCTGTTCACATAGATCGTGCCGTTGTTGCTTTCAAAATCATTTATACCAGTGATATTTTCAAAATTCCGCTTGTTGTATACATCTGAGATCTCCAGGCTCACAGATTCGCTGTAGTATATGTTCTCCGACTTGACGGTTATCTGTTTGCCTTCCGCTTTGCCGTCATCGTAAAAATTGTTTACCTCTTCGGATACGACAGCATCTCCCTGCGCTACGCTGTCCAGGGGAACTATCCTGTAAAGCGAGCTGCCCTCCACATACTCCTGCTCGCTGCCGTTTATCGTAGTGGTTATTTTGCTGTTATAGTTATATGTTTCCTTGAGGAGCTCGCCTATCATCGCATCGCTCATATAAAGCTCTCCTCCGTAAACATAGCTTCCTTGGGAATCGTCCTTGTATGCAACCCCGACAACACTTACGGTTATCTGTTTGCTGTCTCCTATATAAACTGTATAATCCTTGCCGCATATATCATTTATCATTTCATCGGAAAAATAATAATCATCCTTGTTTCCTGTAATGATTGCTTCATTGGCGTTTTCAGGCATTCGTCCGTCCACCAGCTTACCTTCGAACTCGCTTACAGGTTTTGGGACCGCTTCATATGAAAAGTCCCCTTCCTCCACATAGAGGGTATTGTCAAGCAATATATCGTTGGACGCAGTTTCCCTGACATTTGATATCGATTTCATTGCTTTCAGATCGGCATCGGTAAATTGAGATCCGTCACCCTTTTTGACCACTATCCTGTCCTGACTGTAATTATAAAAGAAATCGTTGTATCCGAGATTGGAAGCTTCCTCTTCGCTGTGCTGGAGTGAAGTGTATTCAGATATCACCGCAAATACGACAAACAAAAATACCAGGAGCAGCAGGAAAAACTTCGGCAGTATATTGAAAGTGTTCCTCACTCCCAGTCTGACCTTGCTCCCCATGCTGATATCTCCTGTGTACGCTCTTTTGGCTCTGTCTGCTCCTATATCATCACCTGCGGTGAATCCGTATTTTATCGTATCCGCTACGTTTATCGGCTTTGTGAGCTTTTCATCCTCCACGACCTTTCCGTCGTGCATCTTTATCTTTCTCGTTGCATAAGACGCAAACTGCTCGTAATTGTGTGTGACTACTATTACGAGCTTATTCTTTGAAATTTCGCTCAGAAGTTTTACTATTCCCTCGGCGGAAACGCTGTCCAGATTGCCTGTAGGCTCATCGGCTACTATTATATCCGTATCCTTTGCCAGAGCTCTCGCTATGGATACTCTCTGCTTCTGTCCGCCCGAAAGCTTCGAAACCTTTGTCCTGGTGTAAGGCGTCAATCCTACTTTTTCTATTATTTTCGGTATACGGTCAGCCATTTCCGATCTGCTGTATCCGTTTATCCTGAGGATCAGCTCTATATTCTGATATACCGTATAGCTGTTTACGAGATTAAAACTCTGAAAAATATTGCCTATGTATTTTTTTCTGTAATTTTCAAAATCAGAAGCAAGAAAATGGCTTGTCTCTTTGCCGTCTATATACATTTCCCCTTCTTCATAGGAATCCAGTCCGGATATGACGTTGAGAAGGGTGGTTTTACCGCTTCCCGACTCCCCGGTTATTACAACAAACTCTCCTTTGTCAAATTCCAGATCTATCTTGGATATTCCGCTGGATATCATCCCCTTGCTGTAATAGAATTTTGAAACGTTTTTCAACTGTATCACTGCACCAATACCTCCCGAATACATATTTACAGCTCTATATTCTTCATACTTCTTCTTCCGCTTTTTATATCCTCAACTATATCCTCTATAGCTTCATGCTCCGAAAAATGATATTTCACACCTTCTATTTCCACATAATCCTCATGACCTTTGCCGAGCATTATTATCATATCGCCTTCACGGGCATTGGTTATCGCGTAGGCTATGGCTTCTTTCCTGTCGTTGATCTCTTCGTACTTCGCATGATGCCTGTCGAGGCCTACTTTTATGTCGCGGTTTATGTCCTCCACCTTTTCAAATCTCGGATTATCGCTGGTCAGTATGCACAGGTCAGCCAGTTCTCCTGCGGCTTCTCCTATATCATGTCTCCTGACTCTGCTCCTGTTGCCGCCGCATCCAAACACAGCTATGAGTCTTCCTGGATCGTACTCTTTAAGGGTCGAGAGCACACTCCTCGTGCTTACGTCATTATGGGCGTAATCTATTATCACGCTGAACTTTTCGGACACAGGTATCATCTCCACTCGTCCTTTGACCTGCACGTCTTCCAGTCCTTTTAATATTGCTTCCTCAGATATACCCAGCTCATGACATACGGCTATGGTGGTAAGTGCGTTGTAAACAGAGAACTTCCCCGGAATGTGGATCTTCGCGCTGCAGTTCACAAGTCCTTTCACATCAAAGCTCATCCCAAGCTTTCCGCTTTCATTCAAAAATCTTATGTTTTCCGCCGTTATATCCGCGTCTTTTTCAGTGGAAAAAGTAACTACTCTGCAGGTATGACCTTTTAAAATTTCTTCTGTGTGTTCATCGTCCGCATTTACTATGCCTGTTTTGCACTGTCTAAACAGTCTGCTCTTACACTCGAGATAATCCTCAAAATCAGGATGTTCCGCAGGGCCTATATGATCAGGAGAAAGGTTGGTGAACACGCCGTAATCAAATATTATCCCGGCAGTCCTGTCGAATTTTATCCCCTGGGAGGAAACTTCCATGACCATATATTCACAGCCTGCATCCACCATCTGCGCCATGGCCTTGTGGATCTCGTAGGATTCCGGAGTGGTATTCTTTGCCGGCGTAGATTTTTCTCCTATCACCGTCGCTATCGTTCCTATGAGACCGGATCTCTTTCCTGCCTGCTGAAGCACATCTTTTATGATGTAGGTCGTCGTCGTCTTTCCCTTTGTCCCGGTAACTCCTATAGTCGTAAGTTTTTCCGCCGGATATCCGAAGTATGCGGCGGACATGAGAGCAAGAGCGTATCTCGCCGAATCCACTTTTATCACCGCAACCTCTTTTGGAACTTCACGGCATTCTTCACTTCTCTCCACTACAAGGGCAGAAGCTCCTTTTTCAAGAGCATCCGGTATATACTTATGTCCGTCAGTCTCGGCTCCCACCATGCAGACAAACAGACATCCCTTCTCCGCTTTTCGCGAATCATATACTATATCCTTTATATCGATTTCCATACTGCCCTGAATGATCTCGCAGTCTATTTTTTCACATAAATCCGCCAAACGCATTTCGATCCCTCTTCTTCCTGATTTTTCCTGAAAATCTCCTTAATAATAACATATAGATATTGAAAAATCCACGTTCTTAAAACAATCTTAATACTTTTCCATCATCACCTTCTCGGTCGGAGCCGGGAACGACAGCGACAGCTTTTCCAGATCTTCTTCATCAAGTGTTATCTCCGCAGCAGCTGCATTCTCATCTATGTGATCATAGCTCACAGCTTTCGGTATCGCCGCCATATCATCATACCTGAGCACAAATGCGAGAAGAAGCTGCACCACCGATATACCGTGATGCTGCGCGACCTCTTTTACATTATTATCTCCCATAAGCATTGCTTTTGATACGCCGTCCTGCGTCACCATTGCTCCGGCCTGTCCCACAGGACCATACGCCATGAATGGTATCCCCTTTTCTCTCTGCCAGTCGAGGAGATCATATTCTATTCCTCTCGTCCCCAGATTATACAGCACCTGGTTGATACAGCACTTGCTGCCGTCGGGAACTTTCCACAGATCTTCCATATCCTCCACATCGAAATTAGAAACGCCCCATCTTCTTATGAGCTTCCTCTCCTTCAGATCCTCCATGCAGTAGACGACTTCCGACAGATCCGCATCTTCTCTCCAGTGCAGCAGATACATGTCTATATAATCCGTGCAGAGCAGTTTGAGCGATCTTTCAACGCTGCTGTATATATGGTTTCTGCCGGCATTCTGCGGATAAACTTTGTCCACTATGTAAACATCGCTCCTGTCAAAGGACTTGACAGCATTGCCTGCGATCATTTCCGCTTTCCCGTCGGCATACATCTCAGCAGTATCTATGAGATTTATGCCTGCGCGTATCCCGTACTCCAGTCCCTTTATTTCTCTTTCATATTTTGAATCATCTTCTCCCATCTGCCAGGTGCCCTGCCCCAGCTTAGGCATGTAAGTCCCGTCAGGCAGAAGTATTTTTTTCATTAAACCTGTTTTTTTCGATAAAACGTCCATGATGTCCTCCATTTATTTCAAGTTTGATTTTAGAACACAGTTAAGTATAATATAATTATATCAGATTGAGTGTGATTATTGTTAAGGAGTAGAGAATGCTGCCTGAAAAAATCTCATATGAGCGGGATTTTCCCCTCGATATATCCTTCTGTGAAATCACGGAATACCCTCTCCACTACCATCACGACATCGAGATCCTGGTCGTACTGCAGGGAGAAATAGAATTAAAAAACGGCTCATGCCGCTACATCCTGCCGGAGGGAAGCATATTCGCAAACAACGGACGTGAGGTTCACGGACTCTACAGCACAGGAAAAGAAAACACAATAGCAGTTCTTCATATAGACAACGCTTATTTTTCACAGCATTTTCCTTATCTTTCAAAAAGTTCCTACAGGACCTTTGCAAAAAAAGAAAACGATGATCGATTTGATAAGCTGCGTGAAACGGTACTCGGCATACTTTCCCTGTATCTCAAAAAGGGGATAGACTATAAACAGCAGTGCATAGATGAGTGCATATCTTTGATAGATTTCCTGAACAAAAATTTCAATCTGTTCTCCTTTGACGGGGATCTTGTGGTCAGCCCTACCTACGGCAATCTGCTTCTGATAGAGCGCATGAGCCGCATAATTCCGTATATATACGAGCACCACGCAGAGAAAATAACCCTGGATGATCTCGCTGGAATAGAGCACCTCAGCACTTACTACATCTCCCACATGATAAAGACCTGCACCGGTCTGAGCTTCCGGGAGTTTCTTGCCTTTGCCCGAGTTGAATTTTCAGAGATGTATCTTTTGCAGACCGATAAGAAGGTAAACACGATAGCGAAGATCGTCGGATTTTCCACTACTTCCTACTACGAAAAATTCTTCAGAAGATGGTTTGGCATGTCCCCAGAAGAGCACAGATCCGAATACACCAAAATGGTAAAAGGACCTCTGCGGCCGGAAAAAGTCGTTTCAGTCAGAACCAGCGCCGTTCTTTCAATGGTGCAGCAGAAGCTTTCCGAGCTGCTGGATAAATCCTACAATGCTTCGGTAAGGCATTTCAATCTGTATGTGAGGATAAATGCACAGGAGCGTCCCCTCACCGTTCTTGAGCGCAATCTGGAAATAGATATCTACCCTCAGGATTATGAAAAGCTCGGCATAAGCATGTTTTCCGTGCTGAAAAAACTTCGCTGCGCCAAGGTCTTCATGTACAATGAGGTCCCTGTAAAGCTGAAGGAAAAATTTGAAAAAGAAGGAATAAGCATTTCATCAAAAGAAAAACCGACTCTGATGAATACATCACGCGTATTCGGCATGGATTCCATAGCAGGTCTCGTATATACTTTTCAGAAATATTTAATGACCTCAGATACTGTCGAAACAAAGCTCATGGATGACGGAGACGAAACGGTCATATTAAAGGGAGACAACGGACTGCTGACTTCCTCCGGACTTTTTAAACCTGCTTATTACGCCCACCTGATGCTGTCGAGGTTCAAAGGAGATATTATTTCCAGCGACAAGTACTATGCTGCCGTAAGAACCAGAGAAGATAATCCTTCTTTTATAATAGCCGTAATGAATTTTGACGACAATACGAGCCGCATATGTTCGGGGGCAACGACTCTGCGCGACGCTCAGCAGGCCGTGGAAAATCATAAGGACGAGCTGGATATCAACGCGACTCTATACAACATATCCGGAAAATACACGATCAAAAAATATGCTTTTGACAATACAGACACCCTTTTTGACTTTATGTCTAAGATGGATTTTCCGCAGAACTACAGCTCAGATATGGATCTTGACCTTAATTACTACACCGTACCGAAAACCGATACGTTTACAGATCATATAGAAAACTCCCTTCATCTTAATTTCACGCTGAAGGGCACAGGTCTTCAGATAGCTGTCATAGAGCCTGTGGATATAGGTTAGTAAAATGGGACTGTCACGTTAGTGGAAAATGGCCGTTGACGTTCAGTCCTGTTTTTTATGCAGGCTAAAATCATGCACGATTATCAGTGTCAATATTTATGATATCACAAGCGCTATCAAATAGCCTTTCACGATAAAACAGCTTGCCGTCAGGCGTTTGCCAAAGGAATCCCCATTCACACCGGATTTCACTTAAAGTGAAAAAGGGCCGGACACTAACTATCATTTTCTGTTAACGCTCAGCCCCTTTAATGTTATCATATATATTTATTTGATATCATATCGTTTCTTATTTCATAACTTTCTTTCTTGCAAAGACTGTTCCTGCTCCGGCTGCTGCTGTTAATGCCATGAGTCCGGCAAGCAGTGCGACATTCATATCGTCTCCGGTCTTTGGAGTTTTAGGAGGTGTCACTTCACCTTTATCTTCTTTATCCGAAGCGGCTTCTGCCTTTTCTTTAGTAACTGTTATATCGTATTGTGCATCGGTGTTCTCACCGCCGTTTTCAACATATACTCTCATCGGATCAGTTACATCGTTGAAGTCATCCTGGCTTGCAATGTAATATCCTGCAGGCGGCTGTGCTTCAAATCCGTCTTCTTTGTATTTGAACTCCATAAAAGTTTCTTTATCGCCGTTTTCATCATACTCGTAATCTAAAACAGCAGCTTCTTTTCCTACATATGTGGAATCTCCGACTTTATTTCCGTCTTTATCGACATAGTTGAGCGTAAATCCGCCGGTACCGTATATCTCATCGACTTTTACGATGACGGACGGATAAGCAGTATTCTGATTTTCAGCCTTATCTGTAACTCTGTATTTCAGCTTATAGTATCCTGCTTTATCCATTTCGTATTCAGTGATAGGATCTGTTCCATATCCCAGCTTCCATACGCTTTCATAATCTTCCCATGATTCATTTGTCTCGGAATAAAGAATCTCATTGAGCCATACTTTGTCTATACCGCTCTTGTCTTCAGCGTTAACTTTAACATCTGATATATTGAGCTTGTCTCCCTTTTCCATATCGGCGATCTTTTCAATCGTAACAGTCGGCGCCGTCGTATCTACCACATGCACCTGCTTGTACGCGGAGGCTGTGGAAGTTTTTCCTGAAAGATCGGTAGCTTTATATCTTATATTGTAATATCCTTCTTTATCGGTACTGAAGGAATCTGCCGTTTCCCAGGTTCCGTCTTCACCGGTCTTTGAATAATACACCGAGCCTATTTCATTTGTCGTGAAATCCGCCGTAATATCATCAGTTACAGGAAGAGACGGGAGTTCATAGTCTTCACCAAGCTCCGCATCAGGTAAAACTGTAGGAACAGCGTCTGTATTTATCACCGGAGCTTCAGTATCAAATTTGTGGAAATCTATAGTTATAGTTTGACTGTCATCCCATGAATTCGTATTAGAATTGTAATTTGCGTTGAAAGTTACTTTTTCATTATCTGCATTCACATCATATACTTTATGCCACTGCTTTCCATAAAGCCCTTCGTTATAATAACTCCAGCCACTTTCTGATGGCTCAATATAACCCGATGCACTGGTAACTATTACATTTACCTTACCTCCGTTCAGTGCTCCAACATAAACAGTTTTCACGACTTCACCATTGATATTATATGTCTGTGGCGTCGTAATTTCTTCCTTGAGCACCTTGCCGCTGTTATCGTTAGCCGCGTTTTCCGTATCAGCTGCCGAAACTGCACCAGGCACCATAGTCGCCAGCATAGCCCCGACCGCCAGACACGCTATAAATTTTCTGCGCATTTTTCTATCCTCCTCAATAGTTTAAATGTAAAGAATGTGTTCTTTAATCATTTTAGCAACAATTTGTTACATTATCAACACCTTTTTTGAGAATAATACGCTTATTAGTTACTATTTGTTACTTTTTGTGCCTCGAAAATCTGCTGGTGCTATTATTAAGTAACATATTGATATTACGTTTTTTCTTTTCAATATCCATATCATGAAAGGGGGTTTTAGTTTTATGCGAGATATCATCGGACAGCGCCTTAAGGAGCTGCGTACCGAGGCTAACATGACTCAGGAAAAAATTGCCAAAGCTCTCAATATTTCAAGAGAAGCCTATTCTCTTTATGAAACAAACAAACGCCAGATGAATTACGACACCATCTGCGCTGCTGCCAGACTTTACAATGTCAGCACTGATTATCTGCTTGGAAACAGCAGTTTCAAAAAAAGCTTCAATCTCAGCACAGACGAAATCACCCTGCTGAACTTCTACAGAAATTCCGATAAGCGCGGACAAAAGGCTATTATCGAAGTTGCCAAGATCATGGACCCTAAATAGGCTGATCTCGATTTATCATATCTTTAGATCCTTTTCTCAATACATGATTTCTCAGACTTTTTCAAAAAAATCAAAAAACGCCGCACACGAATCACCAGCCCATGTACAGCGCTTTCTGTTTTTATGTTAAGGATAATCGATCAAACTATCTAAGCTTGACATTTTAAGGTATCATCAATAAATTGCGGAGATGTTCTTTTTATCCGCATCTTCAGGCGGATTAAAATCCATATCCTCATACTTGACCCACTTCGTACCTTTCACTTTCTTATAAACGAAGAACATTATCACCGAAAGAGGTATTATCGCATAGCACGTTATGAAGCTGAACCAGTCGAAATCGAGGAATACCGTGTAATTAGCTCCGAAACATATAATGATGCACATGATTATCGCAAACCAGGAGCCAAACGGATAGAACGGCGATTTATACTCAAGCTCGTCCAGCGTATGTCCCTGTTTGAGCCATCCCTTTCTGAATCTGTAATGTGCTACACTTATGGTAAGCCAGTTGTATACGCCCGCTATACCGCAGAGAGAATACGCCGCTGTGTAAGCCATTCCGTCGCCTATAAGCGAAGCAAAAAATGCTGTAGC
Organism: uncultured Eubacterium sp.; assembly: GCA_900542385.1. GTDB lineage: Bacteria > Bacillota > Clostridia > Peptostreptococcales > Anaerovoracaceae > Lentihominibacter > Lentihominibacter excrementavium. The sequence goes on along the minus strand of UQNP01000008.1, from coordinate 5,309 downwards.
TGCTATACAAGCCGTAGCTATTATCGCTCTCACCGGCACTCCGTTCTTGCTCAGACGCGAAAAATATCTTGGCGCATCTCCCCTCTGAGCCATGTGCTGCAATGTTCTTGAAGCACTGTACATGGATGAATTACCGCAGGACAGTACCGATGTAAGTATTACCGCATTCATGAGAGAAGCTGCTGCTGCAAACCCTGCTCTCTGGAATATTATCGTAAACGGTGACGCTGCAACATTATCCTCAGCTGCATCCAGAAGCGTAGGCTCCGTAAACGGAATAAGAGTACCTACTACGAAAATAGTTCCCATGTAGAATATTATAAGTCTCCAGAATATGCTGTGCACCGCTCTCGGTATATCGCTCTTAGGATTTTCCGATTCAGCCGCCGAAAGTCCGACAAGCTCTGTATTGGAAAAAGAAAATGCAGCCACCATGAAAATGCCGACTATTCCGCCAAGTCCGTTTACAAACGGAGCTTTCCCTGCTTCTCCGCCGTCTAAAGTCCAGTTGCTGAATCCGTGATTTCCCGTTCCGCTCAGTATGCCTATTATCATAAGTACACTGACTATCAGGAATATTATCGTTACGACTACCTTTATGCCCGCAAACCAGTATTCGGCTTCCCCAAAGCCTTTTACCGAAAACAGGTTTATAGCCAGAAGTATGGCTAAGAACAACATAGCCCAGACAGACGAGCTGCTATCCGGGAACCAGTATTTTATTATTATTGCACCGGCTATGAGCTCTGCAGCCACCGTCATTGCGCTTCCAAACCAGTAGGACCAGCCGTTGGTAAAGCCCCACGCTTTGTCAACGAATCTGTCCGCATAAGCTGTAAAAGCTCCCGGTATCGGCAGTCTCGTAGCCATTTCCCCAAGGGCAGTCATCATAAAGTACACTATGACTCCCATTATCGCATAAGCTACCAGCGCTCCTCCGGGACCTGCATCTCTTATCGTTCCTCCCATAGCCAGGAACAATCCGGTTCCTATAGAGCCTCCTATTGCTATCATCGTCAGATGACGTCTCTTGAGTCCTCTCTTAAGGACTCTGCCTTCCTGAGTTTCCATTCCTCGCGTCTCCATAAAGGCACTCCTCCTCAATAATTTTGTTCTTTTCTGCTAAAACCTTACGCAAAACCCAATCTCTACAATTTTCCCAATATTTCCGCTTTCATTCCTGCTGTTTTTTCAAAGTAAGCCTTTATTTCATCGACACGTTCTTCATCCGGAGCCTCAAATTCCTCCTGCAATCCTCCCACATTTCTCTCCTTGCTCATCCCAAGGTTGTGATAAGGAAGCAAAGTTACTCTCCCGAGATTATTATCCCGATAAAATTCAGCCGTCTTTTCTATGATATCCTGCGAATCATTTACTCCTTTGATCAGAGGCATCCGCATGATTATCTTATCTTTTGTTTTTTCATCTCCTGCAAGCAGCCTTAGATTTTCCAATATCAACGAATTGTCTACACCTGTATATTCCTTATGTATATCATTGTCTATGGACTTCATGTCATAAAGCACATCCGTGACATTAGACATGGACGCCAGTTTTTTCAGCACGCTGCCGTCCCCGTATCCTGATGTGTCAAGGCATACCTGCATATCTCTTTTTCCGGCTTCTGATATAAGTTCTTCGACGAATCCATGGTGCGACAGCATCTCTCCTCCGCTCACAGTTATACCGCCTCCGGTATGCTCATAAAAGCCTTTGTCCTGTTCTGCTTCGCTGAGTATCTCATCCACTGTCATATACTGCGCCACAGGCTGAAGCGCTTTCGCATAACAGGTCGAAACGCACTTCATACATTTATCGCACAGTTTCCTGTCTATCTCTATGACTCCTTCATCCGAAAAGCTTATTGCATTTTTTTCACATTCGGAAATGCAGTATCCGCAGCCGATACAGTTATTTGGAAGTTTTATGAGCTGCTGCTCGAAATCTATAAGCTCCGGATTATGACACCATCTGCACCTCAGAGGACATCCCTTCAAGAATACGGTCGTTCTTATTCCCGGACCGTCTTCAGTGGAAAATTTCTGGATTCCTCCCACAGGTGCTTTCAGTTCCTCTCTGTTCATAAACTTCTCCAAGATGCTCTTCTCTTTTATCTATTAAGCGCTCAAATGCGCTGTTCTGTCTATTATACTATCCTGAGCAGCCTTATCAAGCTCCGTGAAGTAAGCCATATATCCTGCGACTCTTACCATGAGGCCCTTGTACTTTTCAGGTTCCTCCTGAGCTGCTCTGAGAGTCTTATCGTCTACGACATTTATCTGTATATGCTCTCCGCCGTTTTCAAAATACGTCTTTATAACACCTTCTATTATCTCAAGACCTTTTTCTCCCTGGATACCCTTAGGATCGAATCTCAAGTTAAACAAAGCCCCGTCGTGGAAATTGCACTGGCCTATGGAAGCGACAGATTTTACTGTAGCTGTCGGACCCTTGAGATCTCTTCCCATAGTCGGCGAACAGTTGTCGCAGTACGTTTCTCCTGCCAGTCTTCCGTCCGGTGTCGCTCCGCACGCCTCTCCATGAGAAATGTTTACAGTCTGCGAAAGATTGCAGAAAGAATAATGTCCGTGTCTTGAATCTTCCCAGGACTGTACAAGATCTGCACAGTATCCGAGCATTTCTCTTGCCACTCCGTCCACGTGCTCATTGTCATTGCCGTATTTAGGAGGCTTGTTTATCAAAAGCTGTCTGAGCCTTTCTTCCCCTTCAAAGTTCTTATCAAGAGCGCTTATCAGCTCGTCCATTGTAACATCCTTATCCTTGAATACAACATCCTCTATAGCAACTATGGAATCTGCCAGATTTGCAGAACCGGTTATAAACATTCCTGCCGTACTGTACTTAGCTCCGCCTTCCTGAACAGACATTCCCGATTCTACGCATCCCTTCATCGCCATTGATGCGAATATAACAGGGTATCTCAGCATATGGTAAGGCACCATAAGGTCATAGCCGTCTTTTATCATTCTGTAGAAATATGCAAGCTGCTTTTTAAGAGCATCTTTAAGATCATCTATCGATTTGAAATCCCTTGGGTCTCCCGTTTCCAGTCCCAGAAGCTCGCCTGTCTTCGGATCCCTTCCGTTGTGAAGAACAAGCTCAAGTACTTTAGGAGCATTTACATATCCGGCATCAGGCGATCCATCCGTGCTTCCGCCTCCCGGTCCCGGCTGTATACATCCTACTATGGTCCAGTCCCTTGCTTCTTCCATAGTGCAGCCCTTTCCCAAAGTCATCTTTATTGCAGCTTCATCATTGAAAAATCCAGGATTTGCCATGCCCGCCTGTATCATTTCAGCACCCTTTCTTATGAGGAACTCAGGCGTGCCGTCAAATACTCTGACTGCCAGTACCGGCTGCTTGGTCTGTAAATCAGCCGCAGCATCAAGCTCGTTGGAAGCGTCTTTTCCGTCAGGAGTCTGCCCTCCTACTACCAATATTTCCCACATAGGATATCCTGCAAAGGACTTGGCGTACCACCTGTCTCTGACTTCGTATACCTCGCAGGCTTTCAGGTAGAAACATTCCAGCATCTCAAGCATTTCTTCCTTAGTACTCCTGCCCGACTCAAGGTCAGCTTTAAAGAACGGATACATGTACTGGTCGAACCTTCCGAATCCGCATGCAGTAGTAGGCGCCTCTATGTGGAATGAAACCTGTATGAACCACAGCATCTGAAGTGCCTGATGGAATGTCTGCGGCGGATTTTCCGGAACAACTCTGCAGTTTTCCGCTATCTGGAGCAGCTCCTGTCTTCTCTTCTCATCGCTGCATGAAGCTGCCTGTCTTTCAGCTTCATCAGCCATCCTGTGAGCATATGCTATTATACCTTCGCAGATAACTATACATGCGTGCCAGAAGTCTACCTTTTCCTGTTTTTCCTTTGTGCCGCCCTTTACTCTTTCTATATTTGCACGGCATTCTTCAATAAAGCCTTTAAGTCCTATATCCATAAACTTCTGATGATTTGGAGTCGTTTCTCCCGATACTCCGTTCCTGCATCCGATGGATATGAGATCCTTCTGTCTTGCATTTTCTATATATGCAGGCAGCACTTCTCCCGCTATGTCCTCCATAGCTCTGCCGTCCCACTCTTTTAAAGTCTCCAGGATCGTCTCCCTGTCCTCAGGACTTATGTAATACGGGTCCGTCTTTCTTACAGGAAAATCATCTATATCTTCGATGAGCCATTTGCTCGATGTATATTCAGGAAACAGATTGGCTCCCTTATATTTATTAGTAGGCGTTCCTACTATCAGTTCTCCGTCCATAATGAGAGTAGTCATGTTTTCCATAACGTATTTGACTATCTTTGCCCTGAATACCGGGATAGCGTCTCCGGCAAATTTCTTGTGGGCTTCCGTTGCAAGCACAAGACGTTCTGCTGTTATGCACGGTATAGTATCGAAGTATTTTTCTCTTATTTTTCTGACGCGTTCTGTCAACATGTTCATCCCTCCGTTCATACTACTGTTCTATTTATATATGATATTGCATTTGAAATCCCCGCTCAATAATTAGATTGTCAAAAGAATTGATTAGATTGCTGAGCATGAATTTTTTTTAAAGCCATCAACAACAAAATATGATAAAATCAAAGCATCATTAAATAAACACAGGAGACCAGCTATGAAATACAAGACTCTAAGAAATCTGCTCGCTCTAATGGGCGTCATGTCGGCACTGCTTCCCACATTCCTTTTGATGGCGCAAAACAAATATTATGGTCCGGGCTTCAGTCTAATGACTACCACTGCCGCGCTGCTCTTCTTTATCGCAGCCTCGATCGTACAGATCTTTCACAATAAAAAACAAGGCCAGTCCGTAACAAGTCCGCTCATCTGCGCCGGAGGATTCGCCTTTCTCATGTTTTATATACATTTTTTCCTTTTCAGATAAAAAATCAGCAACTATAAAACGGCGCCTGTATGATATATGACGCCGTTTAACATATCCGCTTCTATTTAATTGCAAGCTTAAATGTCTTCATTCAATTTCTTTAGTATCTTTGCCGGGACTCCTCCGGCTACCATATTTTCAGGGATATCCATACCTACTACTGCACCTGCCGCTATAACGGCTCCGTCTCCTATCGTAACGCCCGGAAGTATTACGGAATTGGAGCCGACCCATACATTTTTTCCTATATGAATAGGCGCCGGAGTCATACCGTGTCTTTTCAGCGGGTTCATATCGTGATTTATCGTGGCTAAAACCACATTATGTCCGATAAGCGCTCCATCATCTATATATATACCGCCCTGATCCTGAAACTTACATCCCATATT
>UQNP01000007.1 GCA_900542385.1 uncultured Eubacterium sp. | reverse complement strand
AAAAACAAAATATCCTTCGAAGATCTTAAAAATGAATGTATCATCGCTCTGCATCCAAAATTCATACCCTTCCATTATATGTCCAAGGATCAGGACCCTATAATGATACGTTCTCAGACTAATTTTGACATAATATGCGAAAACGATCAGACTGCCGTGCTCCTTGCAAAATGCGGATACGGAATAACGGTACTACCGGAATTCTGCATACCGGAAAAAGCCCTGAATATGAATCTGATACCTGTATACCTCAGCAACGAGCATGAAAACGGACACGATATAGAATACGGCATAGCTTTTCACCGAAATGACAGATCAAAGTATTTAAATGAATTTATCAAATACTTCAAAGAACAGTTCGGCTAATCGTTGTCTACTCCCGTCTTCTCACACAGATCAGCTATCACACATTCGCTGCATTTGGGCTTTCTCGCACTGCAGCAGTTCCTGCCGTGAAATATAAAACTGTGATGAGCTTCGCTCCACCTGTTCTCAGGAAGCACCTTCATAAGAGCAAGTTCCGTTTTCAGAACATCTTTCTCCGATACCAGCCCTATCCGGTTGGTAACACGGAAAACATGGGTATCTACGGCTATCCTCTGCTGTCCGAATCCTACTGACAAAACTACATTGGCAGTCTTCCTTCCTACTCCCGGAAGCTCTATAAGTTCATCATAGGTCCCGGGAACTTCGCCTCCGTATTTATCGCAAAGGACCTTTGCGAGGGATATGATATTCCTGGATTTTGTCTTGTACATACCTATAGTCTTTATTATATCTATCACATCATCCTGCTCCGCCTCAGCAAGCTCCTTTGCCGAAGGATATTTCTCAAACAGTTTCGGCGATATTTTATTCACGCTTTTGTCTGTAGTCTGAGCTGACAAAACCACATCTATCAGCAGTTCATATCTGTTTTTATGTACGAGAGCGCATCCTGCATCAGGATAACATTCCTTTAACCTGTCCAGTATCTGATCTGTCTGTTTTTCTGTAAATATCATATATTATGACCTCCATCGCCTATTTATTATAATATATAAGCACTTTTAATCCACCCGATTTTAAAAAATAAAAAAATTTTTGAACACGAAAAACGCCCTATCCCTTTAAAACAAACAACTCTGAAAATTCATCCTAATATAGTTTTCAGAAAAATATAAAAAAAATGACAAAAACTAGTTACATTTTGTTTTTTTTATAGTATAATAAACACGTTATAATTTATATTTATTCTTTTATATGGAGGTGTTTTATGTCAACGTACACACAACGAGAAGTTGGCGGTCTCGTCGAATTGACGGAATCGACTTTGGCGGAATTAAAATCATCGAAGTATTACAACGATGACCTCGCACCGTCGTCGATCTCGGAAAGAAGCTGGACCACTTACAGTATCACGATGCTCTGGGTAGGTATGGCGATATGTATCCCATCACTTGCACTGGCATCCGGACTTATCGGTATGGGCGTTTCACCGTGGCTGTCGGTACTCAACGTAGCGCTCGGTAACATTATCATCTTGATACCTATCCAGCTCAACTCACAGATAGGTACAAAATACGGTATCCCTTTCCCACTCTTTGCAAGGATGACATTCGGTACGATAGGAGCTCAAGTACCTGCGATACTGAGGGCTATCACAGCCTGCGGATGGACATCAGTTCAGGCATGGGTAGGCGGAGGCGCTGTCGGCGCTATGATAGGATGCTTTGTTCCTAAGTTCGCTGATCAGAGCTGGACTATCAATCTCCCTTCATGGGGCGGTATGCAGGAAGCAGGCGCAAGCCAGTTCTGGGGATATGTAATCTTCATGATCTTCGTTGCATGGGTAGCATACAACGGAATTGATCAGATCAAATGGGTACAGAACATAGGAAGTCCTATCCTTATCGTGGTAATGATCGCTCTCCTGATCTGGTCCTACAGCATCGTTCCTGGTGATGTAAGCTTCCTCGGAGTTATGTCACAGCCTAACGACTACGCTCTCATAGACCAGAGCGGAGGGTTCGCAGTAGTTTATCTGACAGGACTCATGGGCAACATTGCATTCTGGGCTACAATGGCCCTCAATATCCCGGACTTCTCGAGATATGCAAAGACTCAGAAGGATCAGTTCAGAGGTCAGCTTTACGGAATGCCGCTTCCTATGGCAGGCTGCGCATTCATCGGTGCGTACTTCTCCCAGGCTACTAAGCTGGCTTACGGCGAAGCTATGTTTGACCCTACCGGAGTATTCTATCACCTTGAAAACAAGATACTTATATTCATCACAGCTATCGGCGTAATCGCAGCTACGATCACTACTTGCGTAGCAGCAAACGTAGTTGCCCCTGCAAATGGATTCTCCAATGTAGCTCCTACTAAGATATCCTACAAGAAAGGCGTTATCATTGCAGTATTCATAGCATTCTTCATCCTGCAGGCTTGGTGGATATACGGATCCGGCGGCGCATACTTCACTTGGATGAATGCTTACGGAACTATACTTGCTCCTATCGCAGCAATATTCATCGCAGACTACTTCGTATGCAAGAAGAAGAGAACAGATGTTGCATCTCTCTTCAAAGGCAAAGACGGAAGATACTGGTACAGCGGCGGTTGGAACTGGGCAGCTCTCATCGCTTGGTTTATATCCTTCATACTCCCGCTCATGACTTACTTCGGAGTACAGGGAAGCTTCTGGACGTTCATCAACTCCATCAACTACATATGGTCCTTCGTACTTGGTTTCGTAATCTATGTACTGCTCATGAAGACGAGCCTGGCAGGCAACTCTTATGTAACTGAGGAAGAACACGAATCATTTACGGAAAGAGCATAACCTTTAGGTATTGATAGAGTCTACAATAACTTTATACAAAACTGTAGAAGCCTTTGATACCAAAGGCTTCTACTTTTATAAAACTTTTGTAAAAAGGAGGACAAAAAGTTATGGATTTATTGATCAAAGGCGGCACAGTCGTAACTGCCACTTCAAGCTTTAAAGCAGACGTTGCGGTTAAAAACGGTAAAATCACTGCCGTAGGCGCTAATCTTAAGCCTGAAAAGAAAACAGAAGTTGTTGATGCCAAAGGAAAACTCGTTCTTCCGGGCGCTATAGACGGACACACTCATCTGGCTATGCCATTCGGCGGTACTATAGCAACAGATGACTACTACACCGGTACAAGAGCTGCTGTATGCGGCGGTACTACTACAGTATTCGACTTCGTTCTTCAGGGCGTTGGCGAAACTATGGACGCCGCTCTCGACAGAAGAGATGCTCTCTGTCAGGCTGACGGTCCTGCAGGAGACTACTCATATCATATTGGTGTAGGCGACGTTACTACTCCTGAGATGCTGGCATCCATGGACGAATGCGTAAAGAGAGGCGTTACTTCATTCAAAGTATTCATGGTATATGATTTTGGCGTAGATGACGGTCAGTTCTTCGAGACACTGCAGCACGCTGCAAAAATAGGCGCTCTCGTAGGTGTTCACGCTGAAAACAGGGAAGTAAACAATGTTCTCATCAAGCAGTATCTGGCTGAAGGAAAGACAGACGCTTGGTGGCACTATATGTCAAAGAACGAAGCTGTTGCCGGTGAAGCTGACGTAAGAGCTATCAACCTGGCAAAGATGGCCGGCACTTCACTCTACATTGTTCATTTGGACAATAAACAGGGTGTTGAAGCTGTAAGACAGGCAAGAGACGAAGGATATCCTATCTTCGCAGAAACTTGCCCTCAGTACCTGTACTTCACTAAAGACGTTTACAAGAACGGAATCCCTGAACTGGGACTCAGAGCAAGAGACTTCGTATGCTCACCTCCAATGAAGGGCAAAGATTCCATGGACGCTCTCTGGGAAGGAATCAGAACAGGCGATGTATCCACTCTGGCTACAGACCACTGCCCGTTCCTGCAGTCGGAAAAAGACTGGGGAATCACTCAGAAAGACGGTACACCAGGAAACTTCACTACTATTCCTAACGGATGCGCAGGTATCGAAAATATGTACCCTTACATCCTTTCAGAAGCTAACAAGGGAAGAATCTCCTTCGAAAAAGCAGTAGCCATCTCAGCTACAAACCCTGCTAAACTCTTCGGTATAGATTACTGCAAGGGCGCTATAGAAGTAGGTCTTGATGCCGATATCGTTATCTACGATCCTAAGAAAGAATTCGTAGTTAAGAATGCTGAAAACCAGCACGGCGCTCTCGACCATACTGTTTGGGAAAATGCTAAATTCAAGGGATATCCTGTTGCTACTTACCTCAGAGGTAAGCTGGTATTCGACGGAAAAGACTACGTTGGCCAGAGCGGCGACGGTAAATTCGTTAAATGCCGCAAGGTTAAATTCAAGTCACCTGAATTCTAAAATAATCAACCTTAAAAACTTTAAATCCCATTTTAAAAGGCAGACTTCAATCAGTCTGCCTTTTACTTTTAATTTGATCACAGCCTCTGCTTAGAGGGTAAGCGATGGTGCCGTATACGCTCTTGAAGAAAGTTCGTTGTCCAGCATGTACAGTCCCTTGCTGTCGCTTCCAAAGAGTTCATATTTTTTGATCATATCATCAGCTGTATCTTCCTCTTCAGCCTGCTCTTTTACAAACCAGTCGAGGAACTGCATAGTTCTGAAATCCTTTTCCTCATACGCTGCACCATAGATATTGTGAATCAGACCTGTCACGTATCTTTCATGCTTAGCGCTTTCCTGGAGAGGGTCTATAAAGGCCTTATATTCCTTGTCCGGTTTTGCTATAGCTTCCAGCACTACAGCTTCTCCATTCTGCTGCATATAGTCCATGAACAGCACTGCATGGTCTCTCTCTTCCTGTGCCTGCACTTTATACCAGTTTGCAAAGCCGTCAAGACCTTCATTCTTATAGTAATTTGACATATCCAGGTACAGATACGCCGAATAAAACTCTTTGTTTACCTGATCATTAAGCAATTCTACAACTTTTTTAGAAAGCATAGATAAAACCTCCTTTATCATCAATACACATCAATATCTTATATGTACGATTATAACACAAGTGGAGACTCATACACAAGCTTTCTTCACCAAAACAGTCCATTTATTTAAAACTTAACACTCTATACCCATTCTATATCAGCGCGCTTAAAGCGCTGCGGCACATGAAGGTATTTTTCATCCTCAGGATATCCAAGCATGAAAGCTCCGTAAAAGCTGTTGTTTTCCGGAAGTTCTGGCAAAAGCTCTTTTATCTCCGGGATCCTGTTGGCCATGCCTCTTAAATATCCCGCCCAGCAGGTACCTATACCCTTTGCCTGCAGGTAAAGCTCAACAGTCGTCATGGCTATCGCCGTATCCGTCTCCGGAGAAATAGCATTATTTCTCGCATAGGCCAGCAGCAGCGTAGTCGCATTGCCTATAACTATATTGTTTCCCACTTCCATCTCGCTGGCTACTTCCGGCTTATCTCCTGTTTTTTCCACATACTCTAAAATAAGATCCATTATTCTGTTTATAACGAACTGCGATTCAATGACTATCCATTTGGTCGGATGCTGATTTTTTGCACTCGGCGCCCATGACGCCAGTTCAAGCGCTTCTTTTATCACTTTTCTCGGCACCGGCTCATCGCTGAAATGACGGTATGATCTTCTTCTAAGCAGATAATTTTTCAAATCCTTAGCAAAATTATCTCCTATAAGCGGTATATCTTCCGACAATATGGAAGGTTTGCCATCATAAGTTATTGCTTCTGTGGGACACGATGCACCGCAATGCATACACCGCATACAGTATTTGCCGTCTATTTTCCTTGGAAATCCATCTACTTCCTCCAACACCGTAAAAGGACACACTGTAAGACACGTCATACACTGGATACACTTATCCCTGCTTATCTCTATCATCGCTTCCTCCATTATATCAATACGTTTGTAAATTTTAGTGTATATAGGATATAATATACATCAAATTTCCCTTAAATCCACATACTTATGGGAAATTTTTAAAAAAAATTTACATAAGTAAAACCCTTTTCACTATTCATGTCATCCTCTATAACAATATGGCAAAACTTCATACTATAATGTATAATTACTTACATGGACCTTAACAATAATACAACAATAAAAAACAGAAATACGATAATATCAGATATAGGGTTAGTGCTGGTCGCGCTTTTCTGGGGCGGCGGTTTTGTCGCAGGCAAATTTGCCCTGATAAGCATAACACCGCTAAATCAGATGGCATACAGATACATAGGCGCTGCTGTCATCGTTTTCATATTCTGCATTAAGAAGCTAAAAAAATTAAAAAACAAGCGGCTTCTAATATGCGGTGCTCTGTGCGGTATAAATATGTTCATAGGCAATTCTCTGCAAACTATCGGTCTTCAGTACACTACAGCCGGCAAACAGAGTTTCATAACCTCTATGTACATAATTCTGATCCCCCTGATGACATGGGCAGTATCTCGAAAACGTCTGGAAAACAGCATCCTTGTCGCCGCAGTCATAGGGTTCACAGGTATTGCCTGCATCACCCTCACCGACGAATTCACTGTCGGAAAAGGCGATATCATGACTTTTGCCCTGGCCCTTACCTTTTCTGCTCAGGTGATCTTTATAGCAGCAATAGTAAAGGATATGGACGCCATGCTTCTTACTTTTGTTCAGCTGATCTCGGTTGGCATATTATCCTCGGCTGCCGCGCTCATATTTGAAACACCGCAGACACCGGCAGATATACTTTCCTTCTCCCTTCCGTGCATAGCCGGACTCGTATATCTGATGACGTTCAATTCAGCCTTCGCATTCATGCTGCACAACATATGCCTAAGATCTGCTCCTGCATCTCACGCAGCGATAATACTGTCCTTTGAGACCGTATTCGGTACGATCTTTGCTATTACCGTTGCAGGTGAAGTTTTCTCACCACGCATGATCGCAGGCTGTATTCTGATGTTCATAGCCATCGGCATCACTGAATTTACAACGTATAGACAGTGACAGAGCCCTTGCGTTCGCTTATAAACCCTGATAAAATATCATGGTAAATCACAATCACACGATTTGTTTTATTGAATATAAAAATATGTAATCACCCACAAACAGAAGAAAGGAGATTCGGTTTGACCCGATATGCAGATATGGACTTCCAAAAACTATCAGAACTGTTATTCCCGTATATAGACAAAACTCCAGATCACTATGAGGAGCTTTTTCCAAAAAGAGATCTTGCTGACGGCGCAAAGGTAACCAGACTCGGTCCCAGCCCTACAGGATTCATACATCTGGGCAACCTCTACGGCGCTTTCGTAGACGAGCGTCTGGCACATCAGTCAGATGGTATATTCTATCTTAGGATCGAAGATACCGACGACAAAAGATATGTGGAGGGCGCAGTAGAAACCATAATAAACTCCCTTGATTTTTTCGGTATAGAATTTGATGAAGGAGCTTCTCTGACAGGCGAGAAAGGAAATTACGGGCCTTATTTCCAAAGCAAAAGAGGAGAAATATACCGCTGCTTTGCAAAAGAACTGGTATCCCGCGGTCTTGCCTATCCTTGCTTTCTCACCGAAGAAGAACTTTCGGCAATACGAAAGGAGCAGGAGCAAAATAAGGAAACCACCGGTATATACGGAAAATACGCTGAAAAGAACAGAAATCTGACTTTCGAGGAAATAGAAAGCAAGATCAAAGACGGCATACCGTATGTAGTACGTCTCAGATCCAGCGGCACACCGGGAAAAGATGCAAAACACATAGAAGTTAACGATGCAATCAGAGGCACCCTTTCCATGCCCGAAAATTTCCAGGACGTTATCATCCTGAAGTCGACCGGTATACCGACATATCACTTTGCGCATGTAATCGATGATCATCTGATGAGAACGACCCATGTTGTCCGCGGAGAAGAGTGGCTCATGTCTCTTCCTATACACATCGAGCTATATGAAAAGCTTGGCCTTGAGCCGCCTGTATACTGCCATACGGCTCAGCTGTTAAAACTGGACGGCGGCAACAAGAGAAAACTCAGCAAGAGAAAAGATGCAGAGCTTTCCCTGGATTATTATCGTAAAAAGGGATATTATCCTCAGGCTGTAAAAGAGTACCTGCTTACTATACTCAATTCGAACTTTGAAGAGTGGAGAATCGAAAATCCGGACGATGATATGAACGATTTCATCTTCACAACGGAAAAGATGAACAGCGGAGGAGCTCTTTTCGATATAAATAAGCTCAACGATGTATCCAAAGATGTCCTTCTCAGAACATCAGCAAAAGAGCTGTGTCGCTTCATGACGGAATGGATAAGAGAATTCAAGCCTAATGCGCTCAAATACTTTGAAGGTAATGAAGAGTATATAGAAAAGATATTAGATCTCGGAAGAAGCGGCAACAAGCCGAGAAAAGACCTTATATATGCAAGTCAGATATTTGATTTCATAAGCTATTTCTTCGATGATTATTTCGTTATCCAGGATTCTATACCGGAAGAAGTCAGCGACAACGACGCTGCGGAAATCCTCAAAAGATATCTCGCTTCATATGATCACAGCGATGACCAGAGCGCCTGGTTTGATAAGATCAGAAGAATAGCTGAAGAAATGGGTTATGCAGCAAAACCTAAGGACTATAAAAAGAATCCTGATATGTACAAAGGCCACGTAGGCCATGTAAGCACTGTGATACGAATAGCTGTAACAGGAAGAAGCCAGTCCCCTGACATATGGGAGATCCAGCAGATACTCGGCGAAGAACGCATGAAAGAACGTATAGAAATGCTTATAAAATAAAATTTAAACTCCGGAAATCGGGTCATATGAAAATTCCCGACTCCGGAGTTTTTTCCTTCTTAAAGCTGCCAGCTCTCAAGATATTTTTTTTGATCCTCTGTAAGCTCATCGATCTCAATGCCCCACGCTTCCAGTCTTTTTTCAGCTATAACATCGTCTATCTCCTCAGAAACATCTATGACCTTATTTTCAAAGCTCTTATAGTTGTTCTTTATATACAGCGCCGACATTGCCTGAACTGCAAAGCTGAGATCCATTATCTCTGCCGGATGACCGTCAGCCGCTGCTATATTGACAAGCTTTCCTTCTCCTATAACATTGATCGTTTTTCCGTTCTCAAGTTCGTATCCGGTTATATTTTTTCTCGCTTCAAATTTCGATACGGCGGCTTTTTCAAGACCTTCCATATCTATTTCCACATTGAAATGACCTGCATTTGCAAGGATAGCTCTATCCTTCATGCTGAGCATGTATTCTACCGTTATTGTATGCTTGCATCCCGTCGCGGATACGAATACATCTCCCAGCGCCGCCGCATCCTTCATCTTCATAACGTCATATCCATCCATCTTGGCTTCCATAGCCTTGACTGCATCTATCTCCGTAACGATGACCCTTGCGCCTAAAGCGGCCGCTCTCATGGCTATCCCTCTGCCGCACCATCCGTATCCTACGACGACGACAGTTTTTGACGCCACTATCAGGTTGGTATTTCTCATGATGCTGTCCCAGACAGACTGCCCGGTACCATATCTGTTATCGAAAAGATGTTTGCACTTCGCATCGTTCACCGCTACCATAGGGAATTTAAGAACACCTTCTTTTTCCATGGCCTTCAGCCTTATTACACCTGTGGTAGTCTCTTCACATCCGCCCATCACTTCTTCTGCAAGCTCAGGTCTTCCGCTGTGCAGCATTTCAACGAGATCGCCGCCGTCATCTATTATGATATTAGGTCTGTGTTCAAGACACATCTCTATATGACGGCTGTATTCCTCATCTGTAGCTCCGTGATACGCAAATACACTGATACCGCTGTCTGCCAAAGCCGCTGCCACATCATCCTGCGTCGACAGACTGTTGCTGCCGGTAACGGACATTTCTGCCCCTCCCGAAGCAAATACCTGGCACAGATATGCGGTCTTTGCTTCCAAATGTACAGATAAACTTATCTTCAATCCTTCAAAAGGTTTATCACGTCTGAAATCTTCTTCTATGTAAGAAAGCAGAGGCATATTGTTCTTTACCCATTCTATCTTCCTCTTTCCCGAAGGAGCCAGCTCAATATCCCTTATATCGTAATTCATATTTTCCCCTCTACTCTACAGTCACTGATTTTGCCAGGTTCTTAGGCTTATCTATATTGCAGCCCCTCTCTTTTGCCACATAGTATGCAAACATCTGAAGCGGGATCACTGCCAGTACAG
The DNA here is from genome assembly GCA_900542385.1 of uncultured Eubacterium sp. Lineage (GTDB taxonomy): Bacteria > Bacillota > Clostridia > Peptostreptococcales > Anaerovoracaceae > Lentihominibacter > Lentihominibacter excrementavium. Next base: position 18,068 of record UQNP01000007.1, on the reverse strand, counting down.
GCGATACCTCATCCATACACTGAGGAATGTATATAACTTCATCCGCCACTTTCTCTATATCCGTCCTGCCTTCTTTTGCAACACCTATGACTCTCGCTCCTCTTGCCTTTATTTCCTCCACGTTGGAAACCATCTTTTCATACAGGAAATCCTGCGTCGCAAGAGCAAATACAAGGGTATCCTCTTCCATAAGAGCTATAGTACCGTGTTTCAGCTCTCCTGCCGCTATTGCAAAAGAATTTATATATGATATCTCTTTGAGTTTGAGAGAGCCTTCATAAGAAACTCCGCTGTCGAGTCCTCTGCCTATGAAAAATACCTGCTCTTTTCTGTGGTATCTCTTTGCTATTGCAGCGATCCTTTCTTCTTCATCAAAGAGTTTTTCAACTTTTCCCGGAAGCTGCTTAAGCTCCTCAAGGATCTTGCCGTAATATCCTTTATCTATGGTGCCTCTCGTGCTTCCCATGTAAAGTCCTATCAAATACATGCATATGAGCTGTGTAGTGTATGCCTTTGTCGACGCAACGGCGATCTCCGGTCCTGCCCATGTGTAGAATACATCGTCGGACTCTCTGGCAACAGAGCTTCCCACTACATTAACTACAGACATTATCCTTGCACCCTTCCTCTTTGCCTCTCTGAGCGCCGCCAGGGTATCGAGTGTCTCTCCCGACTGACTTATAGCTATAAACAATGTCTTGTCGTCTACAAACGGATCTCTGTACCTGAATTCGGAAGCTACATCCACTTCTACCGGGATCTTAGCCATCTTCTCTATAACGAGCTTTCCGACCAGTCCGGCATGATAGGCCGTACCGCAGGCTACTATATATATCTTGTTGAAATTCTCTATGTCTTCCTTAGTCATGGAAATACCGTCCAGGTTTATAAGGCCTTCGTCTGTGATACGCCTTATGAGAGTTTCCTCTATGCCCTTAGGCTGCTCGTGTATCTCCTTAAGCATGAAATGCTCATAGCCTTCTTTTTCAGCGGCATCGGCATCCCATGTTACATGGAACACTTCTCTCTTGACTCTTTCTCCCGCTTCATTGTATATCTTGATGTCGTCCTTCGTAAGCACTACTGTCTCATTGTTTTCTATAAGATAAACTTCTCTAACGTATTTGAGCAGGGCAGGTATGTCGGAAGCTATGAAATTGAATCCCTTGCCTATACCTGCAACAAGCGGGGCATCCTTTCTTACAGCCACGATCTTATCAGGCTCTGCCGCTGCTATAGCGCATACAGCATATGCTCCCCTCATCTGTTCAACAGCTTTGTTTACAGCTTTTAAAAGATCTCCTTCATAGAACACACCTATGAGGTGAGCGATAACTTCAGAATCGGTTTCCGATTTGAATTTTACGTTATGCTCTTCTGTGAGCCACTGTCTTATTTCCTGATAATTTTCTATTATACCGTTATGTACTATAGCAATCGTATTGTCTTCATTCCCATGGGGATGCGCATTTATATCCGACGGAGATCCATGAGTGGCCCATCTTGTATGTCCTATACCCATAGAGCTGTCAAAATCGGCATCTCCTATCATTTTCTCAAGATTTTTTATCTCGCCTACGTGTTTTTTGATCTCTATCTTACCGTTTATCGGAAGCGCTATGCCTGCCGAGTCGTATCCTCTGTATTCAAGCCTTTTAAGGCCGTCTATGATCTTATCTTTTGCATGGTCCGATCCTACGTAACCAACTATACCGCACATATCTTAATCCTCCTGTTTTGATCTGTATATCGCTGATCAGCCAAATTTTTCTGTCAGCATTTCAGCCAGGCTGTCTGCCATAGCTGTTATCTTATCAACATCCTGTCCTTCTATCATTACTCTTACGAGCGGCTCCGTTCCCGACGGCCTTATGAGGACTCTTCCCGTATCTTTAAGCTCCCTTTCCGCTTCTTCGACTGCCTTCTTTACTTCTGCGTCTTCGCTGTAAATCCCTTTGTTTTCGTTTTTCACTCTGGCATTTCTAAGCACCTGAGGGAATATCTCTATCTCATCGGAAAGCTCGGAAGGCTTTTTCCCCGACAGCTTAACGGCCTTCATGAGCTGCAGAGAAGACAGAATACCATCGCCGGTAGTTGTGTGATTCAGGAATATTATATGTCCCGACTGCTCACCGCCTATATTGCATCCGGTCTTGAGCATACTCTCAAGCACATATCTGTCGCCTACAGAAGTAACATCGACACTGCATCCTATAGACTCCATATGTCTGTGGAATCCAATATTGCTCATCACAGTAGCCGTCACTTTGTCATGTGGGAGCTGCCCAAGCTTTTTCATCATTTCAGCGCATATGCATATTAGCTTGTCGCCGTCTATTATGCGTCCCTTTTCATCGACAGCTATCAGCCTGTCGGCATCTCCATCGTATGCCATCCCTATCATGGCTCCTCTTTTTACTACTTCTTCCTGAAGCTTCTCAGGATGGGTAGAACCACATTCATTGTTTATATTTATGCCGTTAGGCTCATTTCCTATCACAGTGACATCGGCGCCCAGGTCGGAATATACCTTTTCCGCCACCTTGTATGACGCTCCGTTAGCACAGTCAAGCACTATCTTCACACCGCTTATATCGGTATCTATAGTGGATTTCAGGAATTCCGCATATCTCTGAAGCGCATCATCGTCAGCTTCAAGGCTTCTTCCCAGCTTATCTCCCGTTATATGACTGTTTACATCTATATCTCTTAAGATTATATCTTCAATATCATTTTCGATATCATCATCCAGCTTGAAACCGTCTCCGTTGAAAAACTTTATACCGTTGTATTCAAACGGATTGTGAGATGCCGATATCACTACTCCTGCATCAGCTTTATAGTCTTTCACCAGATAGGCTACCGCAGGAGTCGGTAAAACGCCTACCTTTATAACATTCCCGCCAACAGCAAGTATTCCTGCGCTCAGTGCATCTTCAAGCATATCGCCTGAAAGCCTTGTGTCCTTTCCTATGATCACTACAGGTCTTTTCTTATCGCGGCTGAGCACATGGGCTCCCGCTTTTCCAAGTTTAAACGCAAGTTCCGGTGTAAGCTCGGAATTGGCAACTCCTCTTACACCGTCAGTTCCAAATAATCTTCCCATATTCTTCTCCTCAATGATATTTTATTCAGTCAGCTTCCTTTACAGTCACCGTTACTTCCGGCACTTTATCTTCATTGTACAGATATACATTATCCGGAAGCTGTATGGATATTTCTCTCTTCGCTTCAGATGTCACTCCTGACAGATCTACATAGGCTTCGATTTCCTGAAGATCGTCTATGACTCCCGCAACCCCTATCACACGTACTGAATCAGCCCCGCTGACAGTATCTATTTCAAAACCTGATTCCAGGTTCTGTGCTGTTATACTTATGTTCACATCCTTCGTTTTCATAAGCTGCACCTGCATACTTGCAGCAGAACGATCCAGAGTCAATCCTCTGATCTCCATGCCGTCCTTCGTTACAGGTACGAGATCAACGTCTACATTCCTGGCGCTTGCTCCGGCAACATTTCTCGTCACCGTTCCCTTTACTGCATCAACCTTATTTACACTGCTTTTCGCTCCTGTTACAGTAACAGTCTCCGGCTCTATATCGTATGCCCACGGCTCGTATTCGCTGTCCGAAGTATCCTCGCCTATGAATTCTATTTCAACAGGCTTTTCCTCCTCTGCAATTTCCTCCACTTCAAATTTAACCGTATCATCGGAAATGCTGTCGAGACTTATACCGTCCGGCAGGCTGAGCTCTACGTTGCCTGTATTTGTACCTTCAGTACATGCAGATACATCGACTGTTGCGACAAGCCCCGATTCCTTCGTCTCATTTACGTTGGAACGACTGCCCTTTATTATCGCACTTATCTTCATATCGTTATCGTATACTACAGCCAATCCTCTATCTGCTAAAACTTCCGTGTTTACGAAATTTATTTCTATATTGCTTATCCTGTCCTTTGTCTCCGGATTGACTTCTCCCATCACATACATCCACAGAAAAACAGCTATGACCAGGGAGATCCCGCGCAAAACATTCTTATTGTTTAGCATCCTTCTTCCCCCTTATCTTGTCTATAAATCTGCCCACACCTGTCATAGGTGTATTTCGTCCTCCGCTCAGATACATTTTGAGCAGTTCCTTCTCAACCGTCTTGATATCGAGAAATCTTGAAAGGGTCCCCTCGCTTGCAGTGGATATTATTCCGGTTTCTTCCGAAACGATTATGACGAAAGCATCGGAATTTTCGGTTATGCCTATACCTGCTCTGTGTCTGGTCCCAAGATCCTTGCCTATATTGTTGTCCTGTGTCAGAGGCAGTACGCATCCGGCAGCATGCACCCTGTCTCTCCTTATTATCATCGCTCCGTCATGAAGCGGCGCTCCTTCGTAAAATATATTGCCTATAAGCTGTTCCGATATTTCCGCGTCAACGACCGTCCCCGTCTCTATGATATCCATGAGTGACGTCTCTTTTTCGAAAACTATCAAAGCACCTGTACGGTCTTTAGAAAAGTTTTCAACAGATTTAACTATCTGAGCAGTTATATGCTTGCCCTTTTCCTTATCCATCTGTCCGAAAGGAGCTTTCATAAGCTTGCTTCTTCCCATGTATTCGAGAGCTCTTCTCAGCTCAGGCTGAAATACAATGAGAATCGCCACCGCACCTATCGCCAGAGTTCCCGTAAGGAGCCAGTTTATAGTATGCAGTTCAAGAACATCCGATACAAATGTTGCAACTACAAGAAGCAGAACACCTTTTAAAAGCTGTTCTGCCCTGGTCTGCTTTATCAGTCCGAGGAGTTTATACACCACGAACGCAACGATAAGTATATCTATTATATCGTTAATACTTATCCCGGAAAATACATTTCTAAAAAAGTCCTGCATACATCTACCTTACCCTTTGACCATCTTATTATATTTTACAGAAATAACCCCTTATTTTCAATAGATATGTAATGTGTTTTACGTGAACCTTTATCACACAAATCTGCCAAAAGACGTATTCTTTTTCAAAAACAAATTAGAGACGAAGCCCTGCTTCGTCTCATGCTGCTTGTCTTTCTGACAGATCCGCCCTTCACAGATCGAATCAATAGGATGTTTCGAGAAGTCCGTAATCCTTATCTGTCCTTCTGTAAACTACGTTTACGGAATCCGTTTCCATATTCAGGAATACGAAAAAGTTGTGTGCAAGAAGTTCCATCTGTACTATGGCCTCATCTACCGTCATAGGTGTAAGATCAAACTTCTTTTTCTTTACAACGTGGAGCTCTTCCTCCTCTTCTTCAAATTCAGGCAGCTCAGAAAACATGAAATCCTTCTGCCCTTTATATTTATTCTGGAGTTTTGACTTGAACTTCGACATCTGGCTCGACAGTTTTTCAATTACTCTGTCAACCGCATCGTACGGATCATCGGCCTTCATTTCAGCTCTGAAAATCGTGCCCTTCGCATTGATCGTAGCTTCTACTTTATACCCGCCTTTCTCCTTCTTAACCATTACATTACCTGTGATCTCATTTGAAAAGTACTTATCCAGCTTTTCAAACTTCTTTTCTATAGTCTCTTTAAGTTTATCACTTGGACTATAATTCTTTCCGGTTATGATTGTCTTCATACTAACAACCTCCTTTGAAGCCTTTCTTTAATTATAACATGCAATTTAAGAATTTTCAATAAAGTCTGTATATGACTCAGCTGACCTGATCTTTGCCCCCACACCTGCCTTTACCTGATTTTATCAGAGGACTTACTTCTAAACTACGCCATGATCACTGCCGCCTTGCGTACAGCTTACGTGGGACCTTTTGCCCGTAGCTGGCCTGGCCTTTCAATCACAGACCTGAGTCATATACAGGCTTTATGAAATTCTCAAATTTAAGGAGTATTGTCTTCGTCATGTCTTCTGTTGCCGCCGGATGCAAGGGATATTACATAGACATTTTTCGCTCCGCCAGCAAGCACAGCTCTGCTGCAGGCATCGGCAGTGGCTCCCGTAGTATATATATCATCTACCAAAAGCACGTTCTTTCCATAAAGCGCTTCTCTCCGTCCTTCCCGGACTTCAAAGGCACTCTCGACCGCCATCGCCCTCTCTGCTATGTTCATCCCGCTCAGAGGTCTTGTCTCCCTCACCTTTATCAGGCTTTTTGTATCAAGCTTTATTTTCATAAGGTATGAGAGACGATCCGCCATTATCTCTGTCTGGTTATATCCTCTCTTCTGCTGTCTTTTCCTATGCAGAGGCACCGGTATGACAACATCCGCCTCTATGTCTTCACAGGTTAACCTGTCATACATTATATCACCGAAATGCCTTCCCATGTACCCCTTATCGCCATACTTGAAAGAAAGTATCATATTTCTTTCCATTAGGCCGTACGTCATACAGCTGAATCCCCTGGTAAAATCATGTTCTTCCGCCATGCAGTCATAACAAACCCTGCCTCTGTATGTGTCCGCCAGCGCTTTGCCGCATTTCTCGCAGGATCTTCCGTTTATCCAGTGCAGCTTTGCCGCACAGGAATCACACAGCGCATACGTCCTGTCTCTGTCTATCATGCTTCCGCAGGATATACAGTATATTCCGGACGGAAACAACGCTTCCGCAACATTTTCTGTCACTTTTCCCCATAACCCCTTTATCTTCATCTACAGATCCTCCATATAGACGAGGTTCCTCATCCTGTATACCAATCCCGAAAATCTCTCGCTTATCCTGTCGTTGTCTACCATTGCTCTCAGCTTATTTTCCGAGCCGACAAGCACAACTGCTCGTTTTCCCCTCGTAACCGCCGTATACAAAAGATTTCTCGTAGCCAGCATAGGAGGAAACCAGCTTACCGGCATTATTATCACCGGGAATTCACTGCCCTGACTCTTGTGCACAGTTACAGCATAAGCCAGATCCAGCTCATCTGCCTGTCCGAAATCGTAGGTAACGTATTTTACTTCATCGTAAACTACAGTTATCTCATTGAATTCCCTGTCTATACTCTGTATGAAACCGACGTCTCCGTTGAATACCCCTTCGCCTTCCGTAAAATCTTCCGCGTTTTTCCACGAAAGCTGATAATTATTCTTTATCTGCATTACTTTGTCGCCTTCACGCAATATCCTGTCTCCGAAACTCTTCTCTTCAAGATCCGGCGACGGCGGATTTATATGTCCTGAAGCTGACGGTTCAAATTCACACTGCCCAAGAGTCCCTTTCTGACCGGTGTCAGAATCTGTATATCGGCAGAAGGCGATATATCGCTGTAATATCGCGGAAGCCTCGATGTACACAGTTCCTTTATGACCTCCAGCATTTCCTTTTCACTGCTTCTCTGAAGCATGAAAAAATCTTTATCCTTAACATTGCACTCCGGATACTTACCCTTGTTTATTCTGTGAGCATTCACTACTATCATGCTTTCCTTTGCCTGCCTGAATATCTCAGTCAGCTTCGTACAGTATATGTATTCACTGTCGATCATATCCCGAAGCACATTTCCTGCACCCACAGACGGAAGCTGATCCGCATCACCTACAACTATGAAACGTGTCCCGGGTCTTATGGCGCTCACCAGTCCGTTCATCAGCATGATATCTATCATCGATGCTTCATCGACTATGACGGCATCGTAATCAAGAGGATCTTCCTTTGTCCTGCCGAATCTCATAATGTTTTCATCTTCTGAAAAATAGTATTCCAAAAGTCTGTGTATAGTCGACGCATCATGTCCCGAAGTCTCGGTTATACGCTTTGCCGCTCTTCCCGTCGGCGCAGCTATTGCAGTCTTAAGTCCGCTCTCTTCCAGGATGTTTATTATAGTATTGATTATAGTCGTTTTTCCCGTTCCCGGTCCTCCTGTGATAACAGATACACCTGAGTCGAGAGATTTAACGACAGCATTCTTCTGGTTTTCAGAAAGATATATCCCAGTTGCATTCTCGGTCCTGCTTATCAGACTTTCAACTATGCCCTTTATGGGTTTTAAAGGAGCACTGCTCAGCGATGCGAGACTTTTGCACACGTTCTGTTCCGCCATGTAGTATACCATGAGAAAAACCACGACTCTTCCGTCCAAATTTTCAACATGCACATCGCCTTCAAAGGCCATCTCCGTTATCGCATCCTCTATGCTCTCCATATCTATATCCAGCAGTTCTCCCGTCTTTTCACATAAAAGCCTTCTTGGAAGAAATGTGCTTCCTTCCGCTGCAAAATAGGAGAGAGTGAATTTTATACCGCTCTTTATCCTGAAAACATCATCTTTTGCAACGCCCATTTTTTCAGCTATTTTATCAGCTTTTTTAAAGCTTATGCCGAAAATATCATCCACCAGCCTGTAAGGGTTTTCTCTCACTGCTTCTATGGTATCGGGACCGTATACCTGATATAGTTTCATCGCATAATTAGAGTTTATACCAAACTGCTGAAGATACAGTGTGATATTGGCGAATTCTCTGTGTTTATTGAATGCTTCTGCTATTTTCTCCGCCGTCTTTGCTCCTATTCCCTGTATTTCACAGAGCCTTTCCGGTGATTTCTCTATTATTTCGAGGGTCTTATCTCCAAACTTCGAAACTATAGACGCAGCAGTTTTTCTACCTATTCCCTTCATGGCACCGGAGGAGAGAAAATCTCTTATGCCTTCCTCTGTAGAAGGCAGCTCTTCTTCAAAGCCTTTCACAGAAAACTGCTCTCCATATGTGGGATGTGTGACGAACTCTCCTTTTATCGTATAGCAGCTGCCTATCCTCGGCGAAGGAATCGTTCCTACTATGGTGAAAGCCTCCGTGTCCGTCTCAAAAACGGCTACAGTGTAGCCGTTTTCTTTATTATGAAATATTATTTCTTCTATGGTACCCTTCTGTTCTTCCTGCATTTTCAGTCCGCCTGTCCGTTTCAGCTGAATATCTTCATTTTACGCATAACTCCGCTCAGTCTGCTTCTGTGATATTTCATAGCATAATTCAAAAGTTTTGTTTTTTCATTGCGTTCAGGATGTCTGTGGACATCTTCCACTATCATCTTCATGAGCTTGTTCGCTTCATCGCGGCTGTCTGTGATGCCGGCCCTCATTATATCTCCGGCATCTATAGCCATATCTCCGATCATTATAGGCGGGTTTTCCGATTTAAGTTTCTCCACAGCAGCTCTTCGCTTTTCCAGTCTTTCCTCATCTTTAGGGCGTTCGAAAACTTTGACGTATACACCCATCAGCCTATCAATGAACTCATACTTTTCCCATCCGTACTCACCTATGAATTTTTTCAGTTCGACCTCTTCTGTAAGGAAATAAAGATTCTGTATCAGAAGCTGGACCGGAAGCAGTTTCTTTCTTTCATCTTCATCAAGAGTCAGGTATGCTGCTGCATAGGCATATGTTCTCTCAAAGCACAGGTAAAAAAGAGCTTTTCTCATTATCAGACTGTCCGTCATATATATGTTCTTCGTCAGTTTTTCAAAATCCTTAACGCCCATCTTCTCTATTCTGGCCTTAGTTCCGACAAATACGGGAATCATTCCGATGTCTCCTATCAGTTTCAACGCCTTCCCCACATACTTTCCGCCAAGGATCGTTTCAAATCCGTCCAGCCTGTACGCTTTATCCACATACATGAGCTTAGGTCCCATCTTCTGTATCGCCTTGAACAGAGCGCTGTCCATTTTGAATCCGTAAAGAGCCACATATTTTACCGCATTCAGCATTTTATAAGCCTGCTCTTCAAAGGTCTTTTCCAGATCTCCTACTCCGTCGAGCTCCCTCATCTCAAGAGCTTCCAGGCCGTCGTACGGATCTATTACCTCTCCGTTTTGCTGATCTTCCGCTATAGCTTCTATGGTAAGCGCATATACCTTGAGCTGTTCGTCTATAGTCCCTCTGATAGTGATTATATCCGTAATAACACCTGTTTCATCTGAAGCTTCTTCCTCATCCTCCGCGGCGGAATCCATTCTCACTATCCTCTTTCCTAATTTTTCGCCTTCAGGAAACAGCTCTGTGAGCTTCTCATGATCGCAATCTGTATATACATCCCACTCATCGGACATATCTCTGCCAAGATAATATGCAGTCAAAGCAGGTCCGGCGCAATAGGCTTTGTATCCGCTGTCCATAAGTTTTTCAGCGATCTGTTTCACTTCATCGGGTTTTGCAATCATCGAATCTTCCTTTCTCATTCCTGACTCATCTTATCATCCGACACCTTGTAAAGCATCCTGTTGTCAAGGGTCCACACTCTTTCGCTGAACTGACCCGGCTCCGTTTTTTCAAGAGCTTCCTGCATATCGAACATTTTCGCATCTATCATATCCAGGTAATGGAGCATCTCCGCTTCCGGGAACAGCGGTTTTTTAGGACTGCCGAACTCGGGCTCATAGTGATGGGATATTATCATATGTTCCAGCATCACTGCTTTTTCCCTCGGTATATCCAGTTCATCCGCAAGCTTATCTATAGTTCTGACTCCCTGAACCAGATGTCCAAGCATTCTTCCTTCAAAAGAATATCCTGTGGATATGCCCAGTTCATTGGAATCTATTTCGTTTATTTTTTCCATATCATGGAGTATGACTCCAGCCATAACCAGCTCTCTGTTGAGATTTGTATAAACTTCACATGCCCGCTCAGCCATCATCAGCATCCTCTTTATGTGGTACAGCAGTCCTGCCAGTTCTGCATGATGATTTTTCTTGGCGGCAGGATAGTACATTAGTTTTTCTCTATTGGTGTCAAGCTGCCTGATACATATGTTTTTCAGATCTTTATCCTGGAAATCCTCTGTCTTTTTATATATAAAATCATACATATCTCCGGCATCTTCCGGCGCTGCTTTTATATAGTCCTTCAGATCAATATTATCTTCTGCCGACGTCTGCCTTATCCTGCTGACTCTAAGCTGCTTCATTCCGTTCCATTCTGTGACTACAGCTTTTACTTTTATGACATTGCCTTCTTTTATCTTTTCAAGTCCCGGCAGTTCCTCATCTGCAATATCCCATTTTTTTGCAGATATCTCTCCCGTCCCGTCAGCCAGAAGGAGGTCAAGATACGCCTTCTTGTTGGAGCCCACCTTCACTGCCACTGATTTTACGATAAAATATGATATGAACTCCTGATTCGTCTTCAAATCCGAAATATATATGTCTTTCATTACGTCCATGCCCTTTCGTTGAATATTCTAAAAATCATACCACGTACATTATACCATGATTTATCTGCTCTGCACGTAAAAACCGTATCCTCCCGACACATTAAAAGCGTCTATACCTCTCTGTGTCAGTATCCTGCAAGCCAGATAGCTTCTCAGGCCGCTGTGGCAATAAACGTATACCTTTCTTCCCGCCGGAACTTCTTCTATTCTTTCGCGCAGATCGTCTAAAGGAATATGCACTGACCCGTCAATATGTCCCGCTCCGTATTCAAAATCAGTCCTGACATCCAGTATTAGCGGAGCATCATCTTTATCCGAGGATATAACTTCCTCAACATCGTCCCAGTGCACTTGTTTCACTACACCCTCCAGGATGTTTTCAACAGCATATCCTGCCATATTTACAGGGTCTTTAGCTGATGAATAAGGCGGAGCATACGCCAGATCGAGCTCAGTCAGATCTGCTGCGTCCATTCCTGCTCTTACAGCAGTGGCTATCACGTCTATCCTCTTGTCCGCACCATCCGATCCGACTATCTGACCGCCGAGTATACGGCCGCTTTTTTTCTCGAACAAAACTTTTATCGTCATAGGTTTTGCCCCCGGATAATACGCCGCATGAGACATCCCTGAAAGTATAACATAATCGTAATCTGCACCTGAAGCCTTAGCCAGCTTCTCGTTCAGGCCTGTGCTTGCAATAGTCATATCAAACAGCTTGAGCACGGATGATCCCTGAGACCCTTTAAAGCTGCTCTCTATACCACATATATTGTCTGCCGCTATCCTGCCCTGTTTATTTGCCGGACCTGCGAGAGCTATTACTGTATCTTCTCCGGACACGAAATTCTTTACCTGGACCGCATCGCCTACCGCATATATATCTTTTACAGAAGTTTCCATATGTTCGTCGGTGCATACAGCGCCCTTTACGCCAAGCTCAAGTCCGGCATTCTTTGCCAGAGTATTTTCCGGCGTAACTCCCACCGCCAATATCACTATGTCGCATATGACACTGCTGCCGCCCTCAACTTTTACCGCCGTCCTGCTATCCTGTTTTTCTATGGCTGAGACCAACGAATTCAATCTCAGATATATCCCCTTCTTCGTCATATATTTATGGACTATAGACGCCATATCCATATCAAGAGGCGGCATCACCTGTCCTGAACGCTGAAGCAGTACAGTATCGATACCTCTGTTTTTCAGATTTTCGGCCATTTCAAGACCTATGAATCCTCCGCCTACTATTGCAGCAGTTTTCACTTCGTTTTTGCCGATATAATCATATATCCTGAAGGTATCCTCTACAGTTCTCAGGGTAAACACATTATCCTTTTCAACTCCCGGTATATCAGGAACGACCGGTTTTGCACCCGGAGACAGGATCAGCTTATCATATTCTTCATCATATTCTCTCCCGCTTTCCAGCTCTTTTACTCTGACCTTCTTATTCTCTTTGTCTATTTCAAGAGCCTCACAATTTACTCTGGCATCTATCCTGAATCTTTCAAAAAAGCTGTGGGGTGTCTGCAGCGTAAGTTCGTTTCTATCCATTATCTTTCCGCCGATATAATACGGCAGGCCGCAATTGGCGTATGAGATAAATCCGCTCCTTTCTATTATCACGATCTCAGCCTTTTCATCAAGCCTTCTGAGTCTCGCTGCTGCTGTAGCGCCTCCCGCTACTCCTCCTATTATCAAAACTTTCATATTATCTGTCCTTTCTTTTTTTATAGTATATCATCTCGAGCCACATCTAAGTATGATTATTTCAAAAAAACGCCATTAAAAAACAAAGGCGATGAGGATATCGTCTCCTCGCCGCCTTTGCCTTTTACTGCTGTTTTATCTATGCGCTCATATTCTTTCTTTCCTCAGGCGCATGAGGCTCAGTATCATAACAGCGCATCCCGAAATGATCATCAGTATGATATACGGAACAATCTGGAAATCATCGCCGGTACCCGGCAAAGCAGAGCTTACAACCGTAAACGTTCCTTCCGCCTCGCCATCTGTATAAAACACCGTAATGGTGTGTTTTTCTTCCGTCAGCGTATTCATATAATCCGGCTTCAGCGTTATCACCGTGCTGCCGCTCTCCGCCGCATAATTTTCAGTGTCCAGAGCTGTCCCGTCGATTTCGATGCCTGTAAATTTGCTGTATGCGCCGTTCGCTATAAATGTAAGTCCCCGGTCGCTTCCCTTCGTCCATGTGCTGTTATCGCCCACTATGATGCGGTAGTCGGCAAGCTGCGTCAGCAGGCTCTCCAGTTTTTCAACTGCTTCATCGGATACGAGCTTCTTCTCGTATTCGCTTAACGCATCGTACTGTTCCCTGGCAGCGTTGATTTGTTTCTCTGCTTCGGTATCGTCGGGACTGACTTTGTCAGGGAGAGAGTTTATCGTCTCTTCCATCTCCTCGGCGTTTTCTATGATTTCGATTAAATCCGTTATCTCTTCAAGACGATTTTCAAGCTCTTTAAGCTCTTCTTGGGAATACTCCGTTCCGTTATCGTCGATCTCCTGCTCGACGGCACTTTTTACTTCTTCGAGCTCTGTCTTATCTTCAACAGTCAGATTTTCCAAACTGATGTCATCAACCGAATCCAGAGGACTTTCCTTCGGCTTGCCGTATTCAGTGCTGCATACCTCGCAGAGAGGTCCTCTGAAATACGTAGCCTCACCGCCCTTATGCTTTTCAGTCCCACGGATTTCCGGACAGCCTTCAGCAGCACATTTGTACCAGTGATTTTCACCGTCGCATTTGAGTACCGTGAAACTGTGCTTTGGCTTATCTTCAAAAACTTTGGAAGAATCGTTGCTGTATGACACGTTTTCAGAATAGCAGAATTCATAGCCTTCGTATACTGCCGCTCCGCCTAAAACGGGAGCTTCCTGCTGTCCGATAGTCTGTCCCCATACGGTATCGCTCCTTCCCGCATTGAGGAGATATGCGACCTCACCGGATGCAAACTGCGCCTCCGTCCTTCCGCCGGCGTTGTTCTGTTTATCGTTGATGTAATATGTATTGTCAACGGTATAATCACCCAGACGAACTCCAACTACCGGATTTGCCGTCGACCCATATCCCGGGTACGTGGCAGTTGCTGGCCCCGCGCCATAACAGTTTTCGACGGTGCCGCCGTCAAGCTGGCCGCATATGCCTCCGACATACCATGCACCTGTTATATCACCGATATTGAAGCAGTCGATTATCTCACCGCCGCTGTGGGTATATCCCGCTATACCGCCGATAGAGGAACCATATTCAGATGTAACGCTGCCGGTATTGAAGCACTCTTTGATTGTACCTTCGTTTTGCCCTGCGATACCGCCGCAGTACATAGACGTACCTCTTATATTACCACTCTGATTATAGCAGTTTTCTATAAGCCCGTAATTGGTCCCGCAGATGGCTCCGGCATATCCTGAGTCCGGCGTTACGCTCGGGTTTATCATGCCGAGGTCCTTTACCACACCATCAGTTCCGATGGTCTTGAACAGACCCTCGTTGTTGAACACGCTTGCCGTGCTGTCGCTCTTTGCGCTCAGGTTTGAAATTGTATATCCTCCGCCGTCAAAAACGCCGTTATACGGGAATCCGTATGTTCCGACTCCCATGGCAATCCAGTTCATATCTTCCGGCATGGTGATATTTTTTGCAAGGCGGGCGTTGAGACTGCCGTTATCTTCGCTCTCCTTCAGTTTTTCGGCAAACCAGAAGAGATTACCGGCATTTTCAATTTCATAATACCCGTCGGATGCCTGCTCCGCCGGCTGATAATGTTCACCGTCCTCTGAGATACCGTTCTTATCGTATACAAGGGGCTGGACCTTTATGTACCTGTAATAATCCCATCTGTTTTCATCATAGGTTCTGAGTTCTTCCCAGCTGTTTAAGATAGCAGTCGCCGAATATCCCTCGTAACCGCTGAAATCAGGCTTAGTATTCGTTGCCCAGCAGGAATAAGGAGTTTCCGACTCCGCATCCAGCTCCACAGTGCCGCCGTTTATCTTAAAGTATCTGCTCGGAGGCGTTGTCCCGTAAGAGTTATCCACATATACAGCGTATATTCCACTGCTGCCGTGAGCTTTAACAGTGACAGCGCCGCCGTTTATGACCACGCCGGCTTCATCTGCGGTGTATCCCGTGGATATGGCTCTCGTCTCAATACCTGCACCGCCTGCCGTTATACCAAGCGAGCCGCCGCCGCTGATGCTGATTACGCCATTGGCATGTACCCCGGCTGTTATCTGTCCGCCTGATATATTTATACTGCTGCTTCCTCTCAGCACGATATTGATATCGCCTTCGGCATAAATGCCGGAAGTATAGCTGCCGTCTGTATGCGCCGTATCGATCTCAGCGCCGTTCAATGTTAGAGTTTTCGTCTCCGCGTTATAGCTTACAGTATCGTCTCCCAGCACATTATCTGCATTATCTACCGTAACTTCCGTACCGTCTACCCACAGTCCGTAACCGTCATCATCTGCTGCCAGTGCCGCTGCCGGTATCATACTCATTATCAGCATAAACGCCAGCAGACATATCATATACGCTCTTTTTTTCATACTGCCATCCTCTTTCTTCTCTGTTTTCCAAATATATACACGTCCTGCAATTTAACATAAATTCATTTTTACCATAACAACCATAACAAAAAACCACCCCCCCCGGATGGTTTTGTCGCAATTGGTCGATTTTACGCCGTAATTGGTCAGGAATTGAGGATGACGCAGACGGTCAGATATCCGTTTTCCAGTTCATAACGTATATCTCCGTCGTATTTTCTTACGGCAATGGTTATACTGTCTATCCCGGTGCTTCTCCTGCGAAGCATACCGTCTTCAATTTCCATATCTTCTCTGCAGGTATTGCCGCACACGATAACGGTCTTATCCGCGACCGTGCGGATATCCACGCGAATTTCTCTATAAGAGCCTGATTCTCTGCAGCCCTTAAGGGCATTTTCCAGAAGGTTGGAGAGAACGGCGACAAAATCCATGTCTTCAATCGGCGACTCCTGAGGTGTGTCGGCAGACACAGAAACCGCAATACCTTCCTTCTTCGCTCTCGTATAAAAACTGCTCAGTATTGCGTTGACCGTAGCATGACGGCAGAATCTTTCGGGATTTGCCGCATCTAAACTCTCGTCATACTGCCGGATATAGCGCAGCGCTTCTCTGACATCGCCTTCCTGAAGCAATGCCGCGATATTACGGTTATGATGGCGGAAATCATGACGTATGGTTTTTGCAAGCAGCTCATTCTCCTTTGCAAGCTCAAGCTGTCCCTGCAGATATTCCACATTCTTGCCTATGAGCTCTGCTTTCATCTCATAATCCATGTGTCTGACCGTACCGAATATGACCCACAGCACCGAGCAGTAAATCATCACGACCGCCCCAAAGAGAAAGAGTGTTTCGCCGTTGTCGTATCCCGCGTAAAAAAACACGACAAACGATGCAAATACCTCCAGAAACAGTATTGAGACCAGGGAAATTGAATACCAGGTCCTTTTCTTCGTTCCCGGCACTGCACGCACATATGGGCGGAGAAACTTGAGATACACTATCACAGCAGGCACATACAAAAGTGTCCTGACAATATTTCTCGCATGCAGCGTTCCTGTCTCCGACAATGAACCGAACAGTCCGCTGCACACCAGTATAGCGATGCAGAAGAATATGCAGAACAGAGAAGAATGACTGATAAATAAAAACAGTTTCTTGCAGAACGTATCCGTTGATGTCAGTATGAAAACAAAAAATCCCGCAAGTATGGTGGAAGTAAAGCTTATCAGAGCTGTGTCCGTGGAGCCGCTTCCGAATATCGCGTAAACAGCCAGCGTCAGACCGATAAAGAAAATACCGAAGGCTCCATAGATAAACGCGGTTTTCCTTACGGAATATCTCCGCTCCATCATGGCAGTAAGACAGAATATATGAGTAAGAACAAGAAGCACCATTGCCGCAGCCATATGTATCATTGCCCGGTTGCCTCCTTTGTATAGAAATCAAAGTACTGTTTTTTTACTTCGCCGCGCAGACGTCTCGGAACGGAAATCGTCTCACCGTCCGCCATTACCACCGCAGATGCAAGAAGACTCTGCACACAGCGCATATTGACTATGTATGAAGCTCCTACCGCTGTAAATCCGGCATCCTCCGGAATGGTTTTTTTCAGTTCCGTCAGCGTCATGCGCGTTTTCATGCAGTCACCCGATTTCAGGTGGATTTCCAGGCTGTGGTTCCTGGCTTCCGCATATGCGACGGAATACATATCAATGCGGTGGATTTCGTTGCCGCATTGAACGGTAATGTACAGATGCCTCTGTCTTTTCTCGATTATCCGGTCAAGCGTATCGGTCAGTCTCTCTTTTGTGAAGGGCTTCGTGAGATAATCGTTTGCATGAAGCTCAAAGGCCTCCACGGCAAAATCAGAACTGGTGGTCAGAAAAACGATATCGGTAGTATCCCCGCTTTTACTCCTGATTTCCCGCGCGACTTTGGTGCCGAGAACGCCTGGCATACAAATATCAAGCAGTGCAATATCGGGAACTCCGCTTCTGTCCATTTCCTCCAGCATATCAAAAGGAGCGGAAAAGCATTGAATTTCAAGGTAAAGCTCCGAACGCTCCGCGGCGTAGTCCGAAACCATTCTTTTCATCGTCTCCAGCTCATTTTTCTTATCGTCGCATATCATGCAAAGCATAACCCCATCTCCTTTTATCATATGCGTGAAGCTAAAAGAAACGGCATAGCCGAAGCTGCGCCGTTTCAAAAAAACAATCTTATACTGTTTTACCGTGACCTTATCCGGGTCTCCTTATCTTTATGCTATTCTCACAGCTTATTCGATGATCTCCGTTACTACTCCGGAGCCTACTGTCCTTCCGCCTTCTCTT
>UQNP01000006.1 GCA_900542385.1 uncultured Eubacterium sp. | reverse complement strand
GTTTTCAATTAATTATATATAAGATATAAGCCGCGCTGCTGCGCGGCGCACTGTTACGTTATTTACGTTATTTAAAATCGGCTCCTGATATCAGCGGCTCCTGATATCAGCTTACCACCCGTTCAAGACGTTTGAGGGCAAGCGCCATTGTAAGCCCCGGTATTATTCTGTTCCCCGTTATCTCTACTCCCAGCATTTCATTTATCTTTTTCAGTCTGTACTGTACCGTATTGGTATGTATGCCCATGAATTTTGCTGTTTTACCGCTGTTCATGCCTGCATCCAGCACAAAAGTCTCAAGGGTCTCCAGCAGCTGTTTTCCTTTGTTTTCACCTGCCGCCTTGAAGGGCTCAAGCAATTCGATGTAATTTTTCTTGACGAAGCCGCCCTGTATCTGTATGTTTATACAGTTGCTCACAAGAGTAAGCTCATATTTAGTGAATACCCGCTTGTACGGAAATACGCTCTGAACGAAAGACCAGCTCTCGCTTATGAGTCTGTAGGCATCCCCGGCCCCTTCTATACCGTTCAGTCCCGTGACATGGAAAATGCGGGCTTTTTTATTACCCTTCAGTTTATTGAAAAGCTTAACGCATCTGTTTTTTATATTGTTGTCCGATGCTTCATCATCGTATGTCAGGATCATACCGTAGGTCTCGTCACCCTCTGTTATCTTCATTACGTTCAGGTCTTCTTCTTTTTCGAATTCCGAGAATATATGACTTTCCGCATCTGGATCTATGCCCTTAGAAAAGAATACGCTCAGAATGTCATCACCGCTTATCTTGGCTTCGTCTTTCAGCGTATATGCGAGACTCTTGTTTCCTCTCATCAGCGCCTTTATGAACTCAGCTTTTGCGTCCCTTTCCGGAGTGTATTTCCACATGCCCATTGCAAGCTCTATGATTTCCGCCAGCTTGGTTATTTCTCCTGCTGTATACGAATCCTCGTTGTCGACTATGAACATATAGTATTTGTCATTGTTTATAGTAACCGGCCCCCAATAGGTGAGCACTCCGTTGACATCTATCATCGTATATGCTCCGGCGTTGCTCTCCACGTTGCGTTCTTTGCCGAGCTTTATTGCATCAGCGATGGTTGCCTTGTGTCTCGTCTCAACGGTCAGAATCGGATTAAAATCTTCGCTTAAGATTATAAGCTGAAATTCGTTGTTTATGGCGGCTTCTCTTACAGCGGACTGGAAATTGCTGTGCTTTTCAAAATTCAGAAGATGGAATACCGTGTTGCTTATGAGGCTGTTTCTGAAGTTGTCTCCGTACAGCACTTTATCCATTATCTCAGCGATGGTCTCATTGTACTCTGCATTTCCCGGCATTAAAATCAGCGGAAGCGCCGCCTCATCCGCAACGGCGGCAACTTCCGCATCCAGTTCACTGATACCTTTTCCAACATAATATACTGCCAGCGCAGCACATCCTTTTTTCGCCACACTTCTGACAAAACTGCACTGTTTTGCCACATCATCTCTGAATCCAAGGAAACCTGTCAGCAATATTTCTGAATTGTTTCCGCCGTAAAAATCGAGATCCTCTATTTTCCCGGCATCCAGCACCGACACCGACTTCACGTCATTGGACAGTCCCAATCTGCCTCCGACTACTTCCGAATCTTTAAAGGCCTGAAGCTCCAGACAATCCGCAACGGTTACTTTCATTTATCATCACCTGCTTTTTCTTCAGATCCGTCATTTTCATCGCCGGCATCCTGTTCTTCCGTATCCTCTGCATCATCTGTATCATCGTTCAGATAATCTGTATCGTATACAGCCAGTTCTTCTTCGCTCGGCATATCATCATCACGAATATCTTCATCATCGGCACCGGTGTCTTTTTTGCTTCCGTCATACGGTTCTGCTGTCTTCGTCACATCGTTGTAAGTCATCACCGTAGGCTTGAATTTGGAGTTCTTTCCCTGTTCTTCAAGTGCTTTGGCTGCTTCTTCCAATCTCTGCCTTTCAAGATTTTCCGCTTTTTTTCTTATACGCTCCGATTCTGCGGCTTCTTTCTTATCTTTAAGCTTTTTCTTTTCCATTTCTTCTTTAAGCTCCGCGGCAAGCTCCTCAGGAGTCTTTTCTCCATTATAGAGCTGTTCGAACTGCCTGTTATCAAGGGTCTCAACTTCCAGAAGGCCCTCTGCCACAACTTTGAGCTGCTCTATATTATCGCTCAGTATCTTCTTGGCCGCGCCGTATGCTTCTTCTATTATAGCCTTTACTTCTTCGTCTATCTCTGAAGCAGTTTCTTCGGAATACGCCTGTCTTGTGGAGAAATCTTTTCCAAGGAACACTTCATCGGAAGAGCTGTAGTTTACAGGTCCCAGCTTATCGCTGAAGCCGTATTTAGTCACCATTTCTTTGGCTATATCTGTCGCACGCTGTATATCGTTACTTGCACCTGTACTGATATCATCGAGCGTGAGCATTTCCGCAACTCGTCCGCCAAGCAAATGTATTATCTGCTCTCTCATGGTTTCTTTAGTACCGTAATACTTGTCTTCCTTAGGAAGTATCATGGTGAATCCGCCGGCTCTTCCTCTCGGTATTATCGTTATCTGATGAACAGGGTCTGTCTTCGGAAGAACATGAGCAACTACAGCATGACCGGCCTCATGATATGCCGTGAGCTTTCTTTCTTCTTCGCTTATAACTCTGCTCTTCTTTTCAGGTCCGGCTATGACTTTCGTTATAGCTTCTTCTATTTCCTCCATCCTTATCTTTATGCCGTTTCTTCTGGCTGTAAGGAGAGCTGCTTCGTTGAGCATATTTTCTATATCCGCAGGAGAGAAACCCGGAGTCCTTCTTGCGAGGACCTTAGGGTTTACATCGTCTGCAAGCGGTTTGTTTCTCGAATGTATCCTGAAAATCTCTTCTCTTCCTACTATATCAGGTATGCCTATGACTATCTGTCTGTCAAATCGCCCAGGTCTCAAAAGCGCAGGATCCAAAACATCCGGTCTGTTAGTCGCAGCGAGTATTATTATACCGGAGTTTCCTGCGAATCCGTCCATTTCAACGAGCAGTTGGTTAAGAGTCTGCTCACGCTCATCATGACCGCCGCCGAGTCCTGCGCCTCTCTTTCGTCCTACTGCATCTATTTCATCTATAAATACGATACAAGGCGCATTTTTCTTCGCCTGCTCAAACAGATCTCTTACTCTGGAAGCTCCGACTCCGACGAACATTTCTACAAAGTCCGATCCGCTTATGGTGAAGAACGGCACACCGGCTTCACCCGCAGTCGCCCTCGAAATATAGGTTTTACCTGTTCCCGGAGGTCCTACGAGAAGTATCCCCTTTGGTATCCTGGCTCCGAGATTATTGTATTTAGCAGGATGCTTGAGAAAATCAACTATTTCTTCAAGTTCTTCCTTTTCCTCCTTAAGTCCTGCAACATCCTTGAAAGTTATCTTCCTTAGATCACTGTCCTTCTGCATCTTAGCTCTGCTCTTCCCGAAGGACATTGCTTTGCCGCCGCCTCCGCTCTGATTCATTATCATGATGAAGAACACTACCATGATACCTATCATTATCAGTGTAGGCAGAAGGTTAAGCCATATGGATTCTCTCTGCGGCTCGTCGCTTTCCAGCTTGAGAGAGCCTGCGTCTACCTGAGGCATTATATAAGATTCATATATATACGTTAAGTCAACGGTGCTGTTGACATATGCATATACGTTGCTTCCGTCATCAAGTTCAGCCGTGAGTTTCGTCTCCGTCACATTTATGTTCTCGACCCTCTCATCTTTGAGATACTGTATCATCGTGGATGTTTTTATCTCTTTTTGCTCTTCCGGAGCATCGCTGTTGTAAAACCATACCATAGCCAGCACGAGTCCGAATATTATTATATATATTCCGATGCTTTTAGTAACTTTTTTCAAGTCCTCTGTCCTCCCGATTATCGCATTTTCGATCGACTGTATTTCTTTGAAATAACTTATATTATACTTATATCAAACTTTTTGTTGTTTACATACAAATTTAGTATATAATTTTATCATGAAAAAAACAGCTTTTCAATAGGAGCAAATCTTTTTTAAGTCTATTTCACTTAACTTTCACCGTACTTTTAAAGTATCCACATTGTAAAACACAACTTTGCCTTTTGCCACCGTCAATCTGTATCCTCTCGGAAATTCCACCGTTTTGGGAGCCTGTTTTTTTTCGATGATATAATCGGCGGCTTTTATCCTCTCCTCCGATACATCCTTATCAAGTCCTATCCGCGCAAAGGCTTTTAATATTATCCTGTGCCTCAGCGCATGATGCTCCCCGCTCATGATCTCCCGATCCATGATTATTTCCTCTGAGCTTTCTTTTATAAGCGCCCTGCCGTATTCTTTTTCCGTTTGGCTCCATATATATTCGCTGTCCTGGGCTGCAATACCGGCAAGCCTCACGAGAACAGCCCGTATGTTTTCGTTGTATTCCCGCTCAAGAAACGGGATCAGTTCCAGCCTTATCCTGTTTCGTGTGTACAGAGCCTGGCTGTTCGTCCCATCGATAACAGGACTCAGTTTTCTTTCCTCGCAGTACTTTTCTATTTCTTCTCTGGTGATATCGAGTATCGGTCTTATTACATCAAAGCCTCGTTCTCTCCTGCTGTGGGATATTCCCGATATCCCGTCTATGCCTGTCCCCCTGAGTATCCGAAAGAGCACCGTCTCTGCCTGATCGTCCGCATTATGTGCCACTGCGATCTTGACCTGAGCCAAAGCCTCCTGCTCAGAGCAGCCGGTATCTTTGCATATGCTGTCCGATATATCTTTCGCAGTCTCGAAAAACGCATCATATCTCGCCTTTCTCCCGGCCTCCTCATCTGTCATCTTAAGCTCTTCAGCCATGCTGTGACAGTCCACCGAAAAGCTTCTGCATATGACGCCTCTCTGCCCGCAGACGTTTTCAACATATTCCTGATCTCTGTCCGCCTCCACCGGACGCAGTCCATGGTTTATATGGACCGGATATATTTTCAGCTTCTTTTCTTCGCTCAATCTCATGAGCACGTCAAAAAGACACATCGAATCAGGACCTCCCGAAAGGCCCAATACGATGTGCTGGCGGTTTCCTATCAAATTATGTTTTTCTACAGTTTCCTTAACTTTTTCTATCAGCATTCGGATGTGTACGTCTCCTGTGTTTTCCTGATATGAATATTATACCATGTTTTGGTTATAATTCCATAGTCTCAGAGCAATATAAACACCTCGTGCCGTCTTATCTGTTTTCATATGTTTCACGTAAGCTTCACCGCCAGCACTGTAAGATCGTCTCTTTCTCTCCCTATATAGCTGTCTGCCGACCGGTTTATCAGTATATCGGATACGGTCTGCGGGTTTTCTGATCTTATCTTTACAAGGATCTCTTTTATAAGATCAATCCCTCCCGGATTTCCTCCCGCAGCCGTCTGAAGCTGAAGGGCTCCGTCGCTCACTCCGTCAGACATCATGATCATCATATCCCCTTTTTTCATAAATGTTTCCGTATATTCCATTTTCAGACCGTTGACGATGCCGAGCGGCACAGTCGAAAGCCGTATTTCTTCTATGGAATTTTTTCTCTTTATAAGAGTCGGAGCGGCGCCTGTTTTGTAAAATCTGACTCTTCCCGTTCTCCTGTCGGCTATGGCAAGATCCACCGTGGCAAAGGAATCGCCATCGTCCTTCATGATCATTATCGTGTTTATCATTTTAAGAGTCAGCTCCGCCCCTGCACCGGATTTCAGAAGGCTCATCACCGTTTTTGTCACCATGAGACTCTCCGCCGCGGCTTTCTTTCCTTTTCCCATTCCATCACTTATCATCATCGCCGTCTTGCCTCCGCCGATATCTTCCCATCCGCAGCAGTCTCCATTTATATCTCCTGCCGCTGCGCACTGCGACATTCCTATGTCCACATCAAATTTATATTCCGGCTCGATCCGCTTTTTCTCCTGCGCTTTAACATTGCGTCCGGTGTCTTCCATTATTTTTCCTGCAACGTCAAACTGGATCGCCAGCGCAGACCTGCTGTCAACATATGTGGAATAAAGCGAAGACAGTTCCCTCATCTCAAAGGCCTGCCGATCCAGGAATTCTGCCGCCCGAAGAGCTGCATCCCTGCCCGTCTCATCTGCACCTGCGAATATACCGATGATCTTTCTTATAAATTTTCCGAATTTCCAGTTTACAGATGCAAATGACATAAATCCTACGGCCAGACAGTAGTTATCTATCCCCAGTACAACTCCTCCTCCCGCAGATCTCATCGCTATACACACGGCAGCGAATATCATGCAGGCAGCCACGTTTCCAAATCGACTGAAAAACGATGCGGCGCATACCCCTATTACGATCGTTATCATCATCCCCCACTGAGTCTGTCCGACAAGAAAAGCATACATTCCAGCTGCCGATGCAGCAATCAGCGCATTACCTGTATCAGTATACACAAAGAAACACATAACCAGAAATATCACCGCAGGCCATATTATAAAATCAGCTCCTATCCCGCAAAGCATACTGAGCGACGCGGCTACAGCCGCCGTCACAGCAGGAATCCCTCCTTCCTTTTTTTCCAGAGCCTTTGCAAAAGCATCAGTCAAAAATAAGAAAAAGGCTACAAGGACGCCTTCAAAAATAAGCGTCTGTATGCTTGTTTTATATGCAGTGGACATCAGGAGCCTTACTACACTTATGCACGTCATCGACACTGACGCTGAGATCACCGCTCTGTGCCAAAGCTCAAACTTAGCTTTTCGAAACACAGAAAAAAGCAGGCTGCATACTATGAGAGAGAGCATTTCTCCCCATGAATCGCATCCCCGGGAAATGCAGAAAAATATCCCAAGTGCGCAGGGCGCTGCCAGATAAAGATATATCGAATCTCTCGAAACCATATACACCATAAAAGCTATGGCCGCCGGAAACATTTCATCCATTATCGGCGCATGCCCGAGCAGAAACGCGGCAGCAATGAAAGCCGCGTTTCTCACGAGTCTGTCTCTGATGCCTCTGGTAAAATTTGCTTTAACTGAATTTGCTTTTGTCGTACTTTCCATTTCACAATCTCCAATCCCAGTACGCCCTATTATACAGCTTGTCCTTGTCGAAGTTTGTCAAAATACCTGCCCGTGAGAAAAAGACTTTTATTCATTATGGTATTATGGATATTATGAGTATTATAGGAAACAGATATGGACATGTTGGTATGGATTTATCGATATGGACTTATTGCAGAAGCTTATCGATATGGATTTGGCATGGATTTATTGTATGGGACGATACCTGGGCTGACGCCTATGTTGATACCCCCTGCCCCTATATTTGAAAGAATTCATCAAAATCGGCTTTAAATGAAGGATTTTTCTTAATTTGTGGTTTACATAATCTCAAGATGAGGGTTTCATACATTTTCCAATCGCCGGCGGCTTTTTCGTTTTTTAATTTCCCGCAATAAGGAGCGTCGAAGACTAAAAAGGGCTGTTTCGGATAGGTCTGCGAGGCAGCGAGCTTATTGGGTTTGCAGCAAACTCGAAACGTGCAGCAAATTTATAGTATACGGCAGACCTGCAACAAAAAATACGAAGATTCGATGCGCATCAGCGCTGACGAATCTCCGCATTTTATATAAATCTGAATTGAAAACGAAAATATTATCCGGCGATCTTTATTCCGTAAAACCTGAGAGCGTTGGCTTTCGTTATTTCTGCTGTCTCTTCAAGGGTAAACCCTTTTATCTCCGCAATTTTCCCCGCCGTGTATTCAACCATCAGAGGCGTGTTTCTCTTTCCTCTGAAAGGCTCCGGCGTAAGGAAAGGCGAATCAGTCTCTACGAGAATATACTCGATGGGTATCTCTCCCACGACCGCCACAGTTTTTTTATTGTTCTTATATGTAACGGGGCCTGCAACCGATATGGTCGCGCCGAGCTTCACATACTGTTTTGCAAGTTCCGCACTTCCGGAAAAACAGTGTATCAGCACTCTCGCGTCATCATCAGTATACCCTTCAACGGATACACGCTTTGGAAACCAGCTTTTTCTCTCCGGAGAAAAAACCCCTTCCTCTTTCAGTATATCCATCACTTCCTGGTCCGCTTCACGGGAATGTATGACGATGGGCATTTTCAGTTCATTGGCAAGCCTTATCTGCTTTCTGAACCATTCTCTCTGAACGTCTCTCGGAGAATTATCGTAATGGAAATCAAGACCGATCTCTCCTACTGCCACCACGTCTTTTTTCTTCGCCAGAAGCTTTATCATCGCAAGCTGTATCTCATCCATACTCTTTGTATCGTGAGGATGACAGCCTACAGCGGCATAGCACCACGTATATTTCGCAGCATGATCAGCCGCCAATTTGGAGCTCTCCAAATCATAACCTATATCCGTCACATAGTCAACCTTTGAAGCTTCCACAGCTTCTATGACCGCTTCCCTCGCCTCCTTAGAGAAGCTCTTTTCATTTATATGCGCATGAGAATCAAAAAACATCTACATCACCGCATTTCCGTCGTCTGCATCCGTGCTTACGAATTCCAGAGTTTCCTTGCCGTCCCTGATATTGTCCGCAAACATTATCATTCCCTTGGATTCAAGGCCTCTGAGCTTTCTCGGCTTGAGGTTCGCAACAACGAGAACTTTTTTGCCCACGCACTCTTCAGGTTTGAACTGCTGAGCAACACCTGATATGATCTGACGTTTTTCAGTTCCCATTTTCACCTGGAACACCAGAAGCTTATCTGCTTTAGGATGTTTTTCAGCCGATATTATCGTTCCTACTCTGAAATCTATCTTATCGAAATCATCGAATTCTATTTCAGGCTTCAGTTCGAGGGGAACGTTTTCCTCTCCTCCGTTTTTCATGGCTTCCAATTCCTCAAGTTCTTTTTCTATATCGAGACGAGGGAATATAGGAGCGCCTTTCCTGACCTGCTGTCCTCCCATCATATCAAACACGAAAGCATCATTCCATTTAACGTCCTCAGGATCAAGTCCCATCTGTTTTCTGATGGTCTCCGCTGTTGTGTGCATGAACGGATGTATGAGAATAGAAATTATCCTTATGGCTTCCGACAGATTCCTTAAAACATTGTCGAGCCTGTCTTTGTCGGCTTCATTTTTTGCGAGTACCCAAGGCATGGTTTCATCTATATATTTATTCGCCCTTCTGACAAGCACCCAGATATCTTCCAGCGCCATGTTGAACGCGAATTTATCCATATCCTTTTCCACCTTCGGCGCTGCCCCTACAGCGATCTCCTCAAGCTCGCCGTCGACATCCTCCACTGCATCTGTGCGCGCAGGTATCTCGCCTCCGTTGTATTTTTCTATCATGGAAACTGTTCTCGATATCAGGTTGCCCAGATCGTTGGCAAGATCGTAGTTCATTCTCTTGAGCATCACCTCATTGGTGAATACTCCGTCCTGTCCGAAGGTGTATTCTCTCAGCAGGAAATATTTGAGCGCATCTATGCCGTATCGGTCTATCAGTTTCACAGGGTCTACCACATTGCCCTTTGATTTGGACATCTTGCCGCCTTCAAGCAGAAGCCATCCGTGTCCGAGCACCTGCTTAGGCAGAGGCAGTTCCATGGACATGAGCATTGCAGGCCATATGATCGTATGGAATCTCACGATCTCCTTTCCTACAAGATGAACATCTACAGGCCAGTACTTATTGTAAAGCTCCGGCTCATCCGGATATCCAAGCGCCGTGATATAATTCGTAAGCGCATCAAGCCACACGTATATTACATGCTTCTCATCGATAGGAACAGGTATGCCCCAGTCGAAAGTCGATCTGGATATGCACAGATCTTCAAGTCCCTGCTGTACAAAAGATATCATCTCGTTTCTTCTCGTTTCCGGCTGAAGGAATTCAGGATTGTTTTCAAACAGATCCAGAAGTCTGTCCTGATATTTGGAAAGTCTGAAAAAGTACGCTTCTTCCTTGGCTTTCTGCACAGGTCTTCCGCAGTCCGGGCATTTACCGTCCACAAGCTGGCTCTCAGTCCAGAATGATTCACATGGAGTGCAGTACATACCCTCATATTCACCTTTATATATATCGCCCTTTTCATAGAGCTTCATGAATATCTGCTGTACCCTTTTCACATGTCTTGGCTCCGTAGTCCTTATAAAATCATCGTAGGAAATCTCCATCGTCTTCCACAGATCTTTTATCCCCGCTACGACGCCATCCACATATTCCTGGGGACTTACACCCTTTTCTTCAGCTATGGTCTGTATCTTCTGTCCGTGTTCGTCTGTTCCCGTAAGGAATCTCACATCATATCCGGACAACCTTTTGAACCTTGCCATTGCGTCAGCCATTACCGTACAGTACGTATGTCCGATGTGAAGATTAGAGCTTGGATAGTAAATCGGTGTTGTAATGTAGTATTTACCTTTTCCTGCTGCCATTTTACAAATCATTCCTTTCAAATAATATATATCGCGGGCTCTTTCCTGTCCGCATACTGTATCTCAAGCTCCTGCTTGTGATACAGGAATCCTTCGTCATCGAAGTAAAGCGCTTTCTCCGGACATTTTTTGACGCATCCGCAGCATTTTATGCAGATACCCTCCACATGTCCCGGAGCCTCTTCTTTTATGGACCCCATAGGGCAAAGCTCGACGCATATGCCGCATTTAGTACACTTTTCTTCGTCAAGCTTCGGCTTTACTTTAAGTATATTTATATGATTTCCTTCTCGATCCTGAGGCTTGTAATAATCTCTGTACGGCTCCATACCATCCACATCTACAGGGCCTCTTTTTCTGAGCTTTTCACTCATCTGCTCCAGGTTGCAGCCGTTTCCCTTTATCATACCGAGGAGCTTCTCTGCAACATCCTCCGAAAACTCATAAGCTTTTTTCATGTCCTCGCCGTCCGGTCTTCCCTTTGCAAGCACATCGGAAAAAGCGTGTTCGCCGATGAACGCGGCTGCCGCAACCGTCCTGAAATCCTTTGATTCCAGTATATTCCTCAGCTCTATAAGCGCATCGTCGAAGTTTCTGTTTCCATAAAGAACTATGGGAACTGCCACTGCTCCACCGCCGTCCAGAGTATCAAGAAACTTAAGCAGAACATTCGGCACTCTTCCCGCTATGACAGGAACTCCGAAAACTACTATATCTTCTGCAGTAAAACTGTATTTTGCATCACGAGCGCTCTTAGGCGTAAAGTTTATATTCTCAGCTTTCACGTAGTTTACAGGATCATCTGTAGCTCCGCTCACGCCTACCTTGTTCTCCGAGGAATCCATCTTTTCCCACATTCGATACGCAACAGCGCTTGCAACCTTTGCCGTCGTCCCCGTACCGCTGAAATACATGGCTCTTATCTTTACTTCCATGCTCTGTTCACCTTCCGTACCTCAATATCCTGAAAATGCACAGGCGCAGCATACGCTACGCCTGGCTGAAACGTCTGACTTCCGTATACCTTATAATAAGATCGACAAGATCTTCTATCTCTATATATCCACTGTCTATGGAGAAGCTGTAATTGACATGCTCTCCCCATTTCCTTCCGGTGTGATACGCATAATAATTTGCTCTTGCCTTATCCGTATCTTTCATGAGTTTCTTAACCTCATCCTCCGGAACGCCGTATTCTTCCACAGCTCTCTTTATTTTATCCTTTTCTTCAGCATATATGAACACATGTGTGGCTTCAGGAAGTCCGCGCAGTATGTAGTCTGAACATCTTCCTACTATGACGCACGATCCTTCTTCGGCAATGCCGCGTATCGTATCAAACTGTGCAAGAAAAAATCTCTCGTTGAGGGAAAGGCTCTCCGGTCCGTTTTCCCTTGTGCCCATAGCCGATGCAAGGCTGTAGAGGAAACTGTTCTTCGCTTTCATTTCGGCATCCTCTATCATATCTTTGCTGAATCCGGATTCTTCTGCTATCCTGTCAAGAAGCTGCTTGTCATAAAAAGGTACACCGAGCTTTTCCGCAAGTCTCTTTCCTATCAGCCTTCCGCCGCTTCCGAACTCTCTGCTTATAGTTATTATCTTTTTATCCGTGCTCATATCATCGCCTCCTCACATCTAATACCCATTAAACGATGCACAGTATAACAAAACATTTCTTTTGATTATACCATAAATACATCTATTGCTGAAAAAATTTATATTTCAATTTATACGTTTATCCGCTCTTTATCTGCGCACGATCCCGATATCTTTTCTGTACTGCGCTCCGTCAAAGCTTATCCTTGCCACATTACCGTAAGCTTTTGCTCTGGCTTCTTCATGAGTTTTTCCGAGAGCTGTAACACCGAGCACTCTTCCTCCGGAAGTAACCACAACGCTCTGCTTTATGTCACATTCATCGCTGCACTCAGCACACTTGCTGCCCTCGGGCATATCGGCAAATTTAGTGCCTGCATGGAATACCACAACATCTTCATCTACATCTGCCAGGCCTCTTATGATCTTGCCCTTTTCATAGCTTCCCGGGTATCCCTCAGATGCCATGACAACGCATACAGCTTTTTCATCTTTCCACTTTATATCCACGTCTACGAGACGATTTTCCGTGACTGCTTCAAATATATCGTAAAGATCGCTGTCCAGCCTTGCAAGAACTGACTGCGCTTCAGGGTCACCGAATCTGTTGTTGAACTCTATTACTTTCGGTCCGTCTTCTCCCAGCATCAGCCCTATGAACAGCACTCCCTTAAAATCCAGTCCGTCTTCCTGGAATCCCCTGAGAGTAGGCTCGAGTATCTCTTTGGAGATCCTCTCCTTCATTCCATCAGTATAGAGAAGACTTGGAGAATAGGTGCCCATACCGCCTGTATTAGGTCCTCTGTCTTCGTCATATATCCTCTTATAATCCTGCGCAGATTCCATAGGAACGATGGTTTTCTCATCGACAAAGCACAGCATGGAAGCTTCCACGCCTGTGAGGAATTCTTCCACCACCACTTTATCAGCAGCGCTGCCGAAAACCTTCTTTCCCATCATCTCTTCGACAGCTTCCGCCGCAGCTTCTTCATTTTCAGCTATGACTACACCCTTTCCGGCAGCAAGTCCGTCGGCTTTCAGCACCATCGGATATCCGTATATTCCCAGCGAATCCATCAGCTCATCCTTGTCGGTGAATTCCCTGTATCCTGCCGTAGGTATATTATGTTTTTTAAGAAATTCCTTAGTAAACGATTTGCTGGCTTCAAGCTGTGAGCATTTCCTGTTGGGTCCGAACACCTTTATCCCTGCCTCTTCCAGCTTATCCACTATACCCATGGCAAGTGGCACTTCGGGACCTATGACAGCCATATCTATTTTTTCTTCAGAAGCAAACCTGCATATGCCTTCAATATCTTCCGCACCTACGCTAACACATTCTGCAACCTGTGCGATACCTGCATTGCCCGGCGCGCAGTACAGCTCATCCACTTTCTCGCTCTGCGCCAGCTTCCAGCATATCGCATGTTCTCTGCCGCCTCCGCCAACTACCAGTACTCTCATATTCCTTCTCCTTTTTGACTTCTGCCGCGCCATCAGTGATGGAACAGTCTCATTCCTGAGAAATACATTACCATGCCGTATTCATTGCACGCATCTATGACAACATCGTCTCTTATAGAGCCTCCAGGCTGAGCTATATACTTTACTCCGCTGCGGTATGCTCTCTGCACGTTGTCGCTGAACGGGAAGAAAGCGTCAGATCCAAGGGCCACTCCTTCCATCTTATCCAGCCATGCCCTTTTCTCTTCTCTTGTAAGAGGCTCCGGTCTTTCGGTAAAGAAATTCTGCCACTGTCCCTCAGCCAGCACATCCATGTAATCCTCGCTCATATATACATCTATAGCGTTATCTCTGTCAGGTCTCTTCGCATCCTCTTTGAACGGAAGCTCAAGAACTTTCGGACACTGTCTTAAAAGCCAGTTGTCAGCTTTCTGTCCTGCAAGTCTGGTGCAGTGAATCCTCGACTGCTGTCCTGCCCCTATGCCGATAGCCTGACCGCCTTTCACATAGCACACTGAATTTGACTGTGTATATTTGAGAGTTATCAATGCGATCTTGAGGTCTCGTTTTGCATCCTCTGTGATCTCCTTGTTTTCCGTAACTATCTCGCCCAGGAACGCATCGTCTATAGGCATTTCGTTTCTTCCCTGTTCAAAAGTTACGCCGAATATCTGCCTTCTCTCCACAGGATCAGGAGTATAGTCAGGATCTATTTTGATGACATTGTAATTCCCCTTCTTCTTGCTCTTGAGTATCTCCAACGCTTCCGGCTCATATCCGGGAGCTATTATGCCGTCAGAGACTTCTCTTTTTATCATATTTGCCGTATCAACGTCACATACGTCAGACAAGGAGATGAAGTCGCCGAAGGAAGACATTCTGTCCGCACCTCTCGCTCTTGCATACGCGCAGGCAAGAGGTGAAAGCTCGCCGAGGTCATCCACCCAGTATATCTTTCTTTCCACTTCGCTCAAAGGCAGTCCCACAGCGGCTCCCGCAGGTGAAACGTGCTTGAATGAGGTTGCTGCCGGAAGTCCTGTGGCTTCCTTAAGTTCCTTTACCAGCTGCCATCCGTTGAACGCATCCATGAAATTTATATACCCAGGCTTACCGTTGAGCACTTCTATCGGAAGTTCTCCTTTTTCCACGTATATTCGCGACGGTTTCTGGTTTGGATTGCATCCGTATTTCAGTTCCAATTCTTTCATTTTTATTCTCCTTATGTCCTTCGACGGCTATATGTTCTTATTCACTATGCGCGTATCATACTCTCCTGAAGCTATGTCTATATATCTTACAAAGAGAGATACTTTATTGTCTTCATCAAGACTTTCCCATAAAGTCTTAGTGAATTCATCTATGTCTCCCGATATGCCTGCTCTCTCCGGCTCTCCCTCAAAGCTCGGCAGAGGATCTCCGTCCATCATGTATGTATGTATGAATCTTCCTTCTCCCGCAGCACATCCCGGATATTCAAAAATATTCCTTATGCAGCGTTCAGGGTCACCGTTATCGCTTTTGAGTATGGACATGCTGAATCTGAATTCTCCGTCTGCCGTATCTACGAGGGCCGATATTCTTGGAGTATAATTCGGCGCATCCGGCTCGAATTCTCTCGTCCTCAGCGCACCTTCAAAAGTGCCGCCGGAAGCGAGGGCTTCGTATACGGTATCTGTCTGATCTCCGTTGGTTATGACTGTCCTGCTTCCCAGCACTCTGACAGGCGCGTATATTATGAGGCTTGGATCGCTCAGCTTTGATTCGTCAAAAGCTTCAGTCCTTATGCCTTCTCCCTCTTCTTTGAACACTCTGTTTCGGCTGTTTACGCTCCTTCCCATGATGAAGTATGCGCACACTGCGCTTTTTCCGTCTTCAGAACGTCCCACGAGTATCCCTCTTCCCGGATAAGCGTTCCCTTTAAGTATCTCCGATATAGCTTTTTTCTGCATGATCTATTCCTTTCCATCCCAGCAGTAAGTGCAAAGATTGCATTTGTCAACGCCTATAGCTTTTATAGTTTCCTCGAGATCCTGGAATTTAAGGCTGTCAAATTTGAGGATCTTTCTTATCTCCTCGACCATTTCATCGTGCTTTTTCGTCTTGCTGTCTGCATATTCTGCGAGGATCTCCTGCGGAATATCATCCCCATCTATATTCTCCAGTTTCTTGATCACACGTCGTGTTATCAGCTCGAGATCGCTTACGCTTCTGGAAAAGTTAAGGAATTTACATCCGTACATTATAGGCGGACACGCAGATCTTACATGTATTTCCCTGGCACCGTTTTCTATGAGATAGGAAACAGTCTCCGAAAGCTGTGTGCCTCTTACTATGGAATCATCTACGAGCACGAATTTTTTATCCTTTATTATCTGGAACACAGGCACCAGCTTCATCTTCGCTATGAGATTTCTCGCCTTCTGATTCTGAGGCATGAAGCTTCTCGGCCATGTAGGTGTGTACTTGATCAGAGGTCTGGCGTACGGTATACCTGATCTGTTGGCATATCCCAGGGCATGAGCCGTACCGCTGTCAGGTACGCCCGCAACATAATCCACATCCATTTTATCGTCGTTTTCAGCAAGAAGTTCTCCGTTGCGGTTTCTCATAAGCTCAACGTTCCTGCCTTCGTATATCGATGTAGTATATCCGAAGTACGTCCATAAAAACGCGCATATTCTCATTCCTTCCTGCGGCTCGCCCACAGTCTTTTCTTCTGTTGGAGTCAGAAATGCGATCTCCGCAGGTCCAAGCTCTCTCTTATACTTGTACCCGATGTTTATAAATGCGAAAGATTCCGATGCGGCACAGTATGCTCCGTCTTTATGCCCTATTATAAGAGGTGTTCTGCCGTATTTGTCTCTTGCTGCATAAAGTCCTTCTTTCGTGAGTATGAGCATGGTTACAGACCCTTCTATCTTCGCCTGTGCTATCCTTATGCCGTCCACTATATCACGTCCCGTGGATACGAGCGCCGCTACCAGCTCCGTGTTGTTGATGCCGCCTCCGCTCATGGACATGAACTGCGAAGGTCTGTCCTTTAAAAGTTCCTTTACTATCTCATCCTTGTTGTTTATGCGTCCAACAGTAGTTATAGCGTAATCCCCCTGTCTGCTGAGCACTGTGAGCGGCTGCGGGTCGGAATCGCTTATCGCTCCTATGCCCATATTGCCTTTCATATCTTCTATATCCGCTTCAAATTTACTCCTGAACGGCGAATTTTCTATATTGTGTATAGAACGGTTGAATCCGTCTTCCTGAAGCACGCACATACCGCCTCTTTTAGTTCCGAGGTGTGAATGATAATCCGTACCGAAAAACAGATCCATCACGCAGTCTTGACTGGAAGCAAAACCTATTACTCCGCCCATATGTTATTTTCCTCCTTTATTATTTTTATACCTATCTATTGCTATGTTGAGTCCCTGCGCCAGTATTTCATGCTCTACTTCAAGCACTCTGGCAGCAAGCTCCTCCGGCGTGTCTGAAGGCTTAACGGGAACTTTTTCCTGAAGGATGATCTCTCCCGTATCTACGCCTTCATCGACATAATGCACTGTAGCTCCGCTCTCCTTTTCGCCTCCGGCGATAACGGCTCTATGCACCCTTATTCCGTAAAATCCTTTACCGCAGTACTTCGGTATCAAAGACGGGTGTATGTTTATTATCCTGTTCCTGTACTTTTCGATTATTTCAGGGGACAGGACTTTCATATATCCTGCGAGGACGATGATCTCCGCACCGCATGAGTCAAGCTCCTCAAGCACTTCCTGCTGCGAAGGAGCCACCGCCGTATCTATACCTGCATTTTTTGCCCTTTCAAGAGCAAAAGCCCCCTCTTTGGAGGCGATCACCCTGATTATCTTTCCGTCAGTAATAACTCCGCCTTTTTCTTTGTCTATAAGCGCCTGCAGATTCGTCCCTCCGCCTGATACGAGCACTGCCACTTTTACTTTGTTTTCCATTTTTCTGTCCTTAAACTGTCTTACCGTTTTCTCTTACGACTACTTTTATCTCTTCGCCGTTTTCATCCTTTTCCGCCGCGGTCATCTCACCTATTACCCAGGCATCATATCCTGCATTTCTGACGGCTTCCGCCACTTTTTCAGCGTCCTTTTCCTCTACCGCCATCATCATGCCTATTCCCATGTTGTAGGTTGAGAACATCTCTCTTCTCTCGATATCTCCGCACTTCTGTATATAATCGAATACAGCAGGCATGTCCCACGTACCGGCATCTATATCTGCTGCGATCCCCTCAGGAAGTATGCGAGGTATATTCTCGTAAAATCCGCCGCCGGTTATATGCACGATACCTTTTACGTCAAAATCCGAAAGCACAGCGCTGCACGCATCGGCATATATTTTCGTAGGCTTCAGAAGAGCTTCTCCCAGAGTTTCGCCAAGTTCATCTACATAATCGCCTGCATCCATACCCATCTTATCAAAGAATACCTTTCTGACGAGTGAATATCCGTTGCTGTGTATGCCGCTGGAAGCTATTCCTACGATCTTGTTTCCCGCCTCTATCCTGTCGCCGGTTATTATCTTTTCCCTATCGACTACACCGACACAGAATCCGGCTATATCGTACTCGCCGTCACCGTAAAAATCGGGCATTTCAGCCGTCTCTCCCCCTACCAGGGCGCAGCCTGACTGTCTGCATCCATCAGCGACACCTTTTACGATACCGGCTATTTTCTCGGCTTTTACCTTACCTGTAGCTATATAGTCGAGGAAAAACAGAGGCTTAGCTCCCTGGCACAGCACATCGTTGGCGCACATAGCCACACAGTCTATGCCTACCGTATCGTGGATATCTGTCATAAACGCTATCTTGAGCTTAGTGCCCACTCCGTCTGTTCCCGATACGAGCACCGGCTGTTTCATTGCCGATATATCAAGTGAAAACAGGCTGCCGAAGCTGCCAAGCCCTGTAAGCACGTTTTCGTTGAAGGTGGATTTTACGTGCTCTTTCATCAGCGATACCGCTCTTTCGCCTTCTTTAGTATCGACTCCCGCATCTTTGTAGGTCAGTTTTCTGTCATCTGAATTTGCCATTTGAACACCCTGATCTTTCCTAATCTTTTTTAACTCTCCTGAGAACTTCTGCGTATGTTTCTTCTATTTTGCCCAGATCTCTTCTGAATCTGTCCTTGTCCATCTTTTCGTTGGTCTCTACGTCCCACAGCCTGCATGTGTCAGGTGAGATCTCATCGGCGAGTATCACTTCGCCGTCGAAAAGTCCGAATTCTATCTTGAAGTCTATGAGCTTGAGTCCTTTGTCCAGGAAGAATTCCTTAAGAGTATCGTTTACTTCAGCGGCATACTTTCTGATGGTCTCAAGCTGTTCTTCCGTCACAAGCTTAAGTGCCAGCGCATGGGATTCACACATGAGCGGATCTCCCAGGTCATCGTTTTTATATGAAAGCTCAAAGGTAGGTCTGTCAAACTGTATGCCTTCTTCAACTCCGTATCTTTTAGCGAAGGAGCCTGCGGAAACATTTCTCATTATCACTTCGAGAGGAAGTATCTTTACTGCTTTTACCACTGTTTCTCTGTCACTTATCTGCTCAACGAAATGAGTAGGGACTCCCTTTTCCTCAAGAAGCTGAAAGATGATATTGCTCATCGTATTGTTCACAACTCCCTTTCCCGCTATCTGACCTTTTTTTTCTCCATTGAACGCTGTCGCGTCATCTTTGTAATCTACTATAAGATATTTAGGATCGTCCGTCTTGAATACTTTCTTTGCTTTGCCCTCGTAGAGCTGTTCCAACTTCTGCATTTTTTACCTCCTGTTTTTCCTTTCTTCATTGAATTCTCTGTCTAAAGCTATGATGTCTTCTTCCTGTTTTTTCTTGAAATCTTTTATCGCCTGTCTGAGCTTTTCATCTGCCGCAGATAATATCTGCACCGCTAATATGGCTGCATTTTCCGCTCCGTCTATAGCTACCGTAGCCACAGGAACGCCCTTAGGCATCTGCACTACGGAAAGGAGGGAATCAAGTCCGTCCATGGTGCTGGATTTCATAGGTATACCTATAACCGGAAGAGGAGTCGTAGCTGCCAGCACTCCTGCCAGGTGCGCAGCTTTGCCTGCTGCGGCGATTATTGCTCCGAATCCGTTTTCTTCAGCCGTCCTCGCAAATTCTTCAGCCTGTTTCGGTGTCCTGTGCGCCGATATTATCCTTGTTTCATACTCCACTCCGAAATTATCCAGCATCTTTTCGGCTTTTTCCACCACCGGATAATCCGATTTGCTTCCCATTATTATCGCTACTTTCATATTGGCATCTCCTTACATTTTATATTATCTGAAATAATTTACACCTGATTCGAATATCTTCTGTTCCTTTTCACCGGCCACATTCTTGTAGAGGTTCCTGCCGACTCTCTCCGAATGTCCCATCTTTCCGAAGATCCTTCCGTCAGGCGAAGTTATACCTTCTACCGCCATCGCCGAACCGTTAGGATTGAAGGATATGTCCATGGAAGGCT
This sequence comes from uncultured Eubacterium sp., assembly GCA_900542385.1. Lineage (GTDB taxonomy): Bacteria > Bacillota > Clostridia > Peptostreptococcales > Anaerovoracaceae > Lentihominibacter > Lentihominibacter excrementavium. Next base: position 8,505 of record UQNP01000006.1, on the reverse strand, counting down.
CTCCGTCAAAGTCAACATACTGAGTTGCTATCTGCCCGTTCTTTGCAAGCGTATCCAAAAGCTGATCATCTGCAATGAATCTTCCCTCTCCGTGGGATACAGGTATCGTGAAGATATCTCCAACCTCTACGCCTGCCAGCCACGGCGATTTTACCGAAGCTATCCCCGTCCTTACAAGGCAGGAAGCATGTCTGCCGATCTTGTTGTAGGTCAGCGTAGGGCTGTTTTCCGTGCTGTCCGTTATCTTTCCGAAAGGTACGAGCCCCAGCTTTATGAGCGCCTGGAAGCCGTTGCATATACCAAGCATCAGTCCGTCTCTGTTTTCCAGAAGATCTGTCACCGCTTCTCTTATCTTAGGATTCCTGAATACTGCCGTTATGAATTTTGCCGATCCGTCAGGCTCATCTCCGCCCGAGAATCCTCCAGGTATCATGATGATCTGACTTTCTTTTATCTTCTTTTCCAGGCTGTCTATGGACTCCTGCAGCTGCTGCGGAGTAAGGTTCTGTATTATATGTATATCGGCTTCAGCCCCTGCTTTTCTGAAAGCTCTTGCCGAGTCCACTTCGCAGTTAGTTCCGGGGAAGGTAGGGATCACTACTTTAGGCTTTGCAAGCTTTACCAAAGGAGCTGATGTGTTCCTTTCTTCCCATACAGGTCTCTCAACCTTGGTGTCGTCTTTTCTTCCCGCAAACTCTTTAGTCCTTACAGGGAATACATCTTCAAGAGGCTCCTGCCATTTTGAAATGAGTCCGTCAAGATCTTCCGCCGTCACATTTCCGTCCGAATCGCTTATCGACAATACGCTTTCATCTGTCGTCTTGCCCAAAATTGCGTGAGCGGAGCCTTCAAGCAGGTGTTCTGCGTTCTCTCCCTCAGGAATTTCCAGGACGATGGAACCAAACATAGGTGAAAGTATATCTCCCTCAACCTTCACTGATGCGCCTATCTTATTGCCCGCAGCCATCTTGATGAGAGCTATGTAAAGTCCTCCTCTGCCTACGGTATATGCCGCATTCAGCTTGCCCGTCTCTGCCAGCTGTCTGATCTTGAGGAGATTTCTCCTGTATACATCGAAATCTATTATTCCGTTTTTATCTATAGGCGCAGTCACTACTGCTACAGTGCTGCCCGCTTTCTTGAACTCCGAAGAAACGACTTCTCCCGCATCTATGGAGGTTATTGCAAATGAAACGAGGGTAGGAGGCACATCTATATCCATGAACGTACCCGACATACTGTCCTTACCGCCTATGGAAGGGATCTCCAGCTCTTCCTGCACTCTCAGCGCTCCCAGCAGAGCTGCCATAGGTTTGCCCCATCTTGAAGGATCGTCTCCCAGCTTTTCAAAGTATTCCTGGAACGTGAGCCTTATCTTCCTGTAGTCTCCTCCCATGGCCGCGATCTTAGCAACCGAATCTATTACTGCATACATAGCTCCGTGGAACGGGCTTCTTGACGCCAGCTCAGGATCAAATCCGTAGCTCATAAGCGTCGCCGTATCTGTTTCTCCTTCTTCCACAGGAAGTTTCGCAGCCATTCCCGCCGCCGGCGAAAGCTGATATTTGCCTCCCAGCGGCATAAGCACGGTAGCCGCACCTATGGTGCTGTCGAAACGTTCGATCAATCCTTTTTTGCTGCAGCAGTTGAGGTCTTTCACCAGTTCTTCCTTCGTCTTCGTCTCGCTGAATATATCGGAAACATTTCTGGCATCTCTCATAAATCCGCTCTCTGCGGCATATGCCTTGGCGAACTGTCTGGCGCCGTTGGTGTTCAGGAAATCTCTTGAAATATCCAGTATGCACTTTCCTCTCCAGTACATCCTTACTCTGTTGGTGTCGGTGACTTCGGCAACCTTGGTTGCTTCAAGGTTTTCTTCTCCGGCATACTTTATGAATTCCTGTTCTTTATTCGCTGCAACTACTACCGCCATCCTCTCCTGTGATTCGGATATCGCAAGCTCCGTACCGTCGAGTCCTTCATACTTTTTCGGCACGAGATCGAGATTTATCTCAAGTCCGTCGGCAAGCTCTCCTATCGCTACCGAAACGCCTCCTGCTCCGAAGTCGTTACATCTCTTTATAAGCGTCGCAACCTCTTTTCTCCTGAACATCCTCTGTATGTTTCGCTCAACCGGAGGATTTCCTTTCTGCACTTCAGCTCCGCACTCAAGTATCGATTCTTCCGTGTGCTCTTTTGAAGAGCCGGTAGCTCCGCCGCATCCGTCTCTTCCTGTCCTGCCCCCAACGAGGATTATGACGTCGCCCTTCTCAGGTCTTCTTCTGTCTACATGATCTGCCGGCGCAGCTCCTACTACAGCGCCTATCTCCATCCTCTTTGCAACATAGTCCTCATGATACAGCTCGTCTACGAGTCCTGTGGCAAGTCCTATCTGATTACCATAGGAACTGTATCCCGAAGCAGCTTCTCTCGTTATCTTTCTCTGAGGCAGCTTGCCGGCAAGGGTCTCCTCGAGAGGCTTTCTCGGATCCGCCGCACCGGTGACTCTCATAGCCTGATAAACGTAAACTCTTCCTGACAGCGGATCTCTTATGGCTCCGCCCAGGCATGTTGCCGCGCCGCCGAAAGGCTCTATCTCCGTAGGGTGATTGTGGGTCTCGTTTTTGAACATAACGAGCCAGTCTTCATCTTTTCCATCTATCTTAGCTTTTACTTTTATGCTGCACGCGTTTATTTCTTCCGATTCATCTATATCATCTGCTTTGCCGTGTTTTTTCAGATATTTTGCTCCTATGCACGCCATATCCATCAGGCACAGGTCCTTCTGCCTGTCCCCATAGACGTCTTTTCTCATATCAAGATATCTTTCAAAAGCTTCCTTCACTATGCTGCCGTAAGGACTTTCCTCGAACTCTATGTCGTAAAGGGCTGTATTGAAGGTCGTATGTCTGCAATGGTCAGACCAGTAAGTATCTATTACTTTTATCTCCGTTACTGTCGGCTGGCGTTTTTCTGTATCGCGGTAGTATTCCTGGACGAATTTTATATCTTCCGCGCTCATGGCGAATCCCATTTCTTTCCTGTATGCTTCCAGCTCCGGCTCCGTCATATCTGTGAAGCCCTCTATAGAAGCCACATCCTCCGGCTCCGTCTGCTCCATTTCCAGATTTTCAGGTTTTTCAACAGCGGCGATCCTCGAATCCACAGGGTTTACGCAGTAATTCTTCACCGCCTCTTTTTCTTTTGACGAAAGTCTTCCTTCAAGGACTATCACACGGGCGAATTTAACTACTGCATCTCCAGCATCCTGTCCGTCCTCAGCCTGTTTCCTGCCACCGCTCATCAGCTTTATGCACTGAGCCGCCGAATCAGCTCTCTGGTCGTACTGCCCCGGCAGATATTCAACAGCAAAAAAAATTGCAGAACGCGTATCATCAGGCATCTTCTCTTCGTAGAGCATGTCTATAGCAGGTTCTGCAAACACGGTGAACTTCGCCGCTTCGTATGTAGCATCATCTATTCCGTCAATATCGTATCGATTTAAAATTCTAAGTTTTTTAAGGCCTTTAAGGTGCAGATCATCCTTTATGCTGCTAAAAAGCTCCTCTGCTTCTACATCAAAGCCCCTTTTCTTTTCAACATAGATTCTTCTTACCATGGACTTATCCTTTCTTACATTTCTCATCCAGCGACCGGGCGTACCATATACAGTGATCTTTATCCGAGGTACATCCCTTTACCGCTATATATGAATTATAATATAAAATATATAACATACATGACTCAAAACACACTATTTAGTCATTTTAATGTTAGCACTTTTAATGGGATATATCAATATTTTGAGGTCAATTTCTTTGAAATTTGAACGGTTTACGAACGTTACCGCCCTGTCTTCGGAATTATAGTTCGTATTTATTTTGCTTCGGCGCAATTTACTTTTATTAGTCAATCATACAAATATGTAGTATAATATTATCGCTGCCTAACCGAAGCGCCCATCCGGCGCAAAGCAGGAAGCACTCTTACACAGACTAAAACATTTTAAAAGGAGAACTTATGTCACTTAAATTCTGTTCTTTTGCCAGCGGAAGCAGCGGTAACTGCTATCTCGTGAAAAACGACAGCGGCGCCCTGCTCATAGACGCAGGCATATCAGGAAAAAAAATATTTGCAGGACTTGAAGAAACAGATACAGCTCACGAAGAAGTCCTGGGAGTTCTCATAACTCACGAACATATAGATCACGTAAAAAGCCTTCCCATAGTCACAAAAAAACTCCCCAACGCATACGCATATGCCAACGAGTCTACGTGGGAAAGCATAGAAAGACCTGTCGAGAATTCTAAAAAGAAATACTTTCATACAGGGGAGGATTTCAACATCGGAGACTTTCTGATAAGGCCGTTTTCCATACCTCACGACGCCGCAGAGCCTGTGGGATTTTCCATATACAGCGATGACAGGCAGATAAGCATCGTCACCGACGTAGGTTACATAACAGATGATATCTTCTCAGAAATAACCGACGCAGACCTTCTTCTACTCGAAGCAAATCACGAGAGGGAGATCCTTCTGATGGGCAAATATCCCTATCAGCTCAAACGCCGTATAATGGGAGAAAACGGACATCTTTCCAACATATCGGCAGGTGAATGTCTCTGCCATCTAACGGAAGTCAAAAATAAAAAACGTCATATACTTTTAGGCCACCTGAGCCGCGAGAACAACGATCCTTCAGTTGCAATGCTCACGGTGAAAAACACACTTATGGAAAAAGATATACTGGTAGGAAATGAACTGTCTTTAGATGTGGTTCTCAGAGACTCGTGCAGCTGTATCTACGAAGTATGATCCTACACAAACCGTAAAGGAGATTTAAACGTCTTATGAATATAACCATACTCGCCATAGGAAAACTCAAAGAAAAATACTGGCGCGATGCAGAAAGCGAATATACAAAGAGGCTCAAAAACTATTGCAGGATCAGCATAACAGAGCTCAAAGAAAGTCCTCTGCCTGCAAATCCTTCACCGGCAGATGAAGAAGCTGTAAAAGCAAACGAAGGTGCAAGCATCCTGTCGAAGATCAAGCCCTCCGATTATGTGATCACTCTTGAAATAGAAGGTAAAGGACTTTCCTCTGTTTCACTTTCCAAAAAAATCGAAAGCCTGGCTCTCGCAGGAAACAGTTCGCTCGTATTTGTAATCGGCGGCTCCCTGGGCCTCTCTGAAGAAGTAAGCATGAGAGCCGACTTTAAACTTTCCTTTTCCGCTATGACATTCCCGCATCAGATGATGCGCATAATCCTGCTGGAACAGATCTACAGGAGCTTTAAGATCATAAGAAACGAAACTTATCACAAGTAAAGCGCAGCCATTTCCTCTACAGCTTTCACCGCTTCATCGATCTCGTCTTCACAGGTGTAAAATCCCGGACTCATCCTCACACATCCCATCTTTCCCGTACCTATGGTATCGTGAGCCGTCCCGCTGCAGTGCAGCCCTCCTCTAACGGCTATACCATATCTGTCGTTTAGTATCATAGCCGCCTCCTCGCTTTCATAACCCCTTATATTGAACGCAGCAACAGCAGTCTTCTCCATCACATTTCCTGTCCCGTACAGCGTAACACCGTCTATTTTACCAAGGCCCTCTTCCAGTCTACGCATAAGATCCCTTTCATGTTTCATGATCGCGCCCACGCCTATCTTCTTCACAAACACCGCCGCAGCTCCAAGCCCTATTATACCGGGAGAATTCAGCGTACCGGCTTCATATCCTTCAGGAAAATCACGAGGCTGCAATATTTCCTTTGATTTCGTCCCTGTACCGCCCTCCATAAGAGGGGCCATATGTATGTTTTCGCGCACATATAAAAATCCGGTCCCCTGAGGTCCCATAAGTCCTTTGTGCCCCGGAGCGGCCAGGATATCTATATGTTTTTTTCTTACGTTCAGATCCATATGACCTGCCCCCTGCGCTCCGTCTACCATAAAAAGTATGCCATGTCTCAGAGCTATCCGCCCCACCTCTTCAACAGGCATAACAGTCCCGGTCACATTGGACGCGGAAGTCAGCACTATCATCCTCGTATCATCGCGCACTGCTTCTCTTACATTCTTTGGGTCCAGCTTGCCTTCCCGGCTGCACTTCACTACGGAAACTTCGATGTCTCCATCTTTTTCCATCTCAGCCAGAGGCCTCATCACCGAATTATGCTCCATAGAAGAGGTTATCACGTGATCTCCGCGTTTAAGTATCCCTTTGAGAGCCATGTTTATACTTTCAGTACAGTTTTTAGTAAATACAATCCGTCCTGCGTCCTCTATGCCGAAGAGCGCTGCCAGAGACACTCTCGCCTTATATATCTCATGGGCAGTCCTCGCCGCCATAAAATGCGACGATCTTCCCGGGTTTGCACAATAATTCATCATCGCGTCTCCCACAGCCTCCATCACCTGTCTGGGTTTTGGAAAAGACGTGGCTCCATTGTCCAGATATATCATAGCATCCTCCTTAAAAACAAAATACAGGCAGACCGGCCGTCTGCCTGTATCATTATATGTTTTAAAATATGGAGATGACACTTTCTATATCTTCCAGCTCCTGTCCGCTATCCTTGCAAGCAGCGATTTTCTGACATCTATCGCGCTTTCAGGGCACATCTCCTGACAGCAGTAGCATTTTATGCACTTGGAATAATCGTATGCAGCCTTCTTATCTGCTCCCAAAGCGACAGCTTTTCCCTCCACCGGACAAACCTGCACACATATCCCGCATCCTATACACTTTTCCTTTCTCACCACAGGTTTTTTCTCAAGGAACGGCGCAAGAAACCTTATCGGTCTCAGTGCTCCTCTGTATTCTTTGCCGCGCTGCACATCGAAACTGCCGTCACCGTATTTCTCAAAGGCTTCACTGCGCGTTGCCGGACCTTCTTCCGTCAGTATCTGTATGTCTTCATAAGTACCCACACCTTGTTCAGATCCGCTCACATTAGTCGGCACAAGCTCCGGCGCAAGATCCACAAGACAGCAGAAAACAGCATCTAACGCCACAGGATCTTTCGAGACCAGTATCACATTCATCTCCTTCGGATCTCCGGACTGAGGACCATTGCCCTCCATAGCGACGATCCCATCCATTATATGGATCTGCGGCACCACAAGTCTGTTCAGATCAGCCACCATCTTCGCAAAAACTTCCGCTGTCGCAAATTTGGCATGGGAAGCTCCTTTATTAACTCCGTATACACAGCCGAAAGTATTCTTTACGGCGCCTGTTATCCTCTCAAGCTGGTGAGTCTTCATTTTGCATATATTTATAACACCGTCAGACTCTATTATCTCACGGCACAAAGTGAAGCTGTCAGCCACACGGCCTTCGTCAAAATCCACCGTCTGACCATGCTCAAAATCTCCTATAGGGATCTTAAGCTGATCCGCAGCTTGTTTGATGCCGCAGGACTCCGCCACCTTTTCCACCTTTACCATCGGATTGCCCGGAGAGTCTCCGTACCTCATATTGATGAACCCAGCTTCCAGCAGCAGCCTTCCGACAGCTTTAAATACAGACGGATGCGTAGTGCACGCCTTTTCCGGAGCAGTCCTTGCAAGAAGATTCGGCTTCAGTACAAGCCTGGCATCTTTATCAAGCTTTACCATCTTCTCTATGCCTCCCAAAAGTTCAAAAGCTTTTTTCACTGCTTCATAAACTTCCTCTTCATCATATGAACCGCATCTGACCAGAGCGACTTTCGCCCCGGACTTTTCATCCGCATCCTCCGTTCTGTTTACGTCTTCCCTCATTTCACACCTCTTTGCCATCATACTCGTCTTCCCATCAATGGGTGATAGTGCCGCTGCCGCTCACCGGGATCTCTTCTCCCAGGAACGTAGGCTGCGGCTTAAATATCCACTTGACAAAATCCTTATCTCTCGCCAGTACTTCCCGGATTTCTCTCTTTTCCTGTCCCACATACGCCCTCTGATCCGACGCAGCTCCCAGCACATCTATACCCATGCTTCGGCATCCGTAAACAGCCCTGTAGAGATGGTATTTCTGCGTAACCACTACCATGCTCTCCACTCTGAATATATATCCGGCTCTATATGCAGACTCATATGTAGAGAAACCTGCATGATCGAGAAATATATCCTCCTCCGGAACACCGGCGTTCACTGCATAGTTTTTCATGACATTAACTTCATTATACACCACTTGGCCGTTATCTCCCGAAAACAGCAGCTTCGGCGCCACGCCTTTTTTATAAAGCTCAATAGCCAGATCGAGCCTGTCCCTGAGCATCAGACTCGGAGTGCCATCATTTTTGACCGAGGCTCCGAGCACCATTATACAGTCCGGATCTATAGATCTGAGCTGTGCTACTTCCTCTGTAGACACCTCATCGGTCTCCGAATTCAGCTCGGCTACTATAGCATCTTCCGTATCCTTTATTACGAATATATTTATTCCTATTACAAAAACCGCAGCTATAACGGTTATTTTCAATATCAATATAAAAAGTCTGACGATAAAGCTT
>UQNP01000005.1 GCA_900542385.1 uncultured Eubacterium sp. | reverse complement strand
CTATGGATCGCGTTATTTAATATCGTAAATTAGCTATTTATGTGGGGATACGATATTTTGTATAGAAAAAGAGGCGTTATACCGCAATGGGGTATACCTTTGCCCCCACAAAAAGCACCTTATTACCGAATCGCTGTTTCTGCTCAAATTTCCGCAAACGCTCATTTCCGTAAAGGCTGATTTTTGCAAATGCTGATTACCGCAAAGCAACCCCGCAGATCCCCCACTCGCTCTCTTTCCGGGTCGCCTTCATTCTTTTCAGACTATCAGGATTTTCATAAACAGTAAAACTGCCTTAATTATCCTATAGTAATTTATGCTGTGAAGTGGTATCATTGAAGATGTTTTGATGAGACACGCCTTTTGGGATACGGCAGGAGCCGACTTGCAGGATAAGCACTGTATCGGCAATTGAGCATCGTTATCTGAGAAGAAGGCAAAGCATTATTTTTTATATTAGGAGGATGACATGACCGTTTCTGAAGATGTAGCGAAGATAGCAAGGCGCATTGACGTAGCGACGGGAAAGGCTCCGGCCGATCTTGTGATACGCAATGCCAACGTAGTGAATGTGTTTTTGAGAAAGGTCGAACTTTGTGATGTTGCAGTGGCAGACGGCTGTATTGCCGGGGTGTATCCCGCAGCGAAAAATGCCGGGTCTGAAGCGGCAGAAGACATTGTGAAAATCGATGCTGAAAAGGAAGTTGACGCAGAGGGAAAATATCTTATCCCCGGACTGATAGATGCTCATACCCATGTGGAAATGGCATACGTTTCACCGTCCGCGTTTGCAGAAGGTGTTTTGCCGTGGGGAACTACCACTGTCGTGATGGACCCTCACGATACAGTGAATGTTATGGGAAACGAAGGAATGGCGATACTCGCGGAAGATTTTAAGAGTACACCGCTCAAAGTGCTGCTCAATACCCCGCCGTGCGTTCCGTCAGCGCCTGTTTTTGAGGATTCGGGGTTTGAGGTGACGCTGGAATCCCTTAAAGAAAGCAGGAATATCTCACTTGCGAGCGGTATAGCGGAGACTATGGACTTCGGAAGGGTCCTGTCAAAAGAGCCGGAAATGATGAAAATGCTGGCGTACGGCAGATCTGAGGATATGCTGTTTGACGGACATGCGCCGTGTGTAAGGGGAAAAGATGCCATGGCTTATTACGGCACAGGCCCTATCCGCACGGAACACGAATCTGTATCAGTGGACGAGGCATACGAAAAATACGGACTTGGAGTGCACGTGATTCTGAGAAGAGGATCGCTGGAAGATCCGGTGCACGCAGGAGAGCTGGTTAAAAAGCTTCCTGACACATCGAGGATACTGCTTGCCACCGATGGGTGCATAAATGTCAGCGATATAGTTGAAAAAGGACATATGAATTATGTTTTGAAACAGATAGTGTCAGAAGGAGTAGATCCGCTGCAGGCGGTCCAGATGGCGACGATAAATACAGCGAGAGCTTACAGGATAGACAACAGAGTAGGGGCAGTAGCTCCCGGGTACGAGGCGGATATGGTGCTCGTAGAAGATCTCAAAGATTTCAGTACGGTAAAAGTTTGGATAAACGGAGAAGAGATAAGGAGACCTTACACCCTGCCGCGCTATGAGTACCCGCAGAAGGCTCTGACCTCTGTGAAGCTCGATAAAGTGACTGAGGATGATATAGCTCTCTGCTGCAAAGATAAGAGCGACAATGCTGATGTAAAAGTGAGAGTTATGACTGCAAAGGATCTGTCCCTGGAAACGACTTTGGATATCATGACCGCAAAAGCAAAAAACGGACAGGTGCAGACAGATACAGGCAGAGATATCCTCAAAGGCGCCGTGTTTGAAAGATACGGCAGAGGCAAAGGATACAACGTGGGGTTAATAAGAGGATTCGGATTGAAAGAAGGGGCTATAGCAGGATCTATAGGACAGGACAGCCAGAATCTGGTGGCTGTAGGCGTGAGCGATGCGGACATATGCGCTGCCGTGAATTCCGTTGCCGATATGCAGGGAGGGGTCGTACTGGTCTGCGGCGGAAAGAAAGTCGCTTCCATCGAGCTTCCTATATTCGGCATCATGACTGACAGATCCTTTGAGGAGCTCAATAAAGATTTTGAAGAGTTCAATGCCGTTTACAAAAAGCTCGGGGGAACTCTTACAGATCCGGTATTTACACTCAGCCTTCTGCTGACTCTTGTAGTTATTCCGGACGGAGGACTGTCAAACAGAGGACTCGTAGACGTGCTGGGCGGTAAATTCGTCGACGTGGTGCTGGACTGAAAAACGCAGTGCCGGGCTAAGAAACACAGCGCTGAGCTAAGAATGCAGCGCCGCACTGAAAACGACAGACAATTAAAAACAGAAAATCATCATTTGTAAAACAGGAGGAAATACTTTTATGAGTTTAAGTGATATACTGGCAGCTCTGGGAGGCTGCCTGGATGCTACCACTCAGGCGATACTGGCCATGTCTTTCGGATTTGCCATGATACCATGTGCTTTTGCATATATGGTCGGTATAGGAGGCTGCCTGGCATTCAATTCGGCAGTGCCGATATCGTTTCAGGCTGAGACTATAACACTGGGAGGCAGCATGGGACGCAACATAAGAGAAAGAGCGTCCATTATTTTTCTCGGCGGAGCGGTTATGACCATACTGGGAGGACTCGGTCTTCTGAACGCAGTAATGGAATTCGCAGGAGAAGAGATAATCTCAGCCATGATGGTAGGTGTCGGGATATTCCTTGGAAAAGTGGCTTTTGATCTCGTAAAAGAAGAAAAGAGACTGGGAGCAGTATCCATGGTAGTTGCGATAGCTGTTTACGGACTGACGAGGGATCTGGTGTGGACAATAGTATGCGGTGTAATAGTTACATCTGTGGCCGCGAAAGTAATGAAGATAGAGATACATACGACCGATGACGATACGATAAAAGAGTCGAGAAAACTCAAGCTGATGAAGCCGGTCATCAACTTCAATGTTATAAGAGGAGCTTTGAGCGTTATATGTCTGACTATCGGAGGAAACATCGCATACGGCGGAATAACCGGAGATATAGCCGGGATGGCTGCCAATGCGGACCATATCTCTATATATTCAGGAGTTGCCGACATGGTATCCTCCATATTCGGAGGGGCGCCTGTTTCAGTGATCATTTCCGCAACTGCTGCGGCAGAGCATCCTGTGGTCTCTGCTGTGCTTCTCATGGCTTTCATGGCTATAATAATTTTGAGCGGACTTATTACGAAATTAGCTAAAGTAGTACCTGTGCAGGCTATATCCGGGACATTGTTCGTACTCGGTATACTGGTTACGATCCCGGACAATGCAGGACTTGCCTTTTCTTCGACAGATCCTGCGATAATGTTTGCGGCCTGCGCTGCCGTAGGAGTGACAGCAGTAGTGGATCCTTTCTTCGGCCTTGCGGCGGGAATAGCGGCAAAGGTACTTATGACCGGTTTAGGACTGTTTTGATTTGCGGGAGAGACGATATGGAAAAGAAAACTTATTCTGTAGATATAAACGGTGTTCACAGGGAATTGCCTATAGTGAAGCTGAACGATGATGTGAGCATAGCATCCTTTGTGATCCTGGGAGATTGTGAAGTTGTCGTAGCGGCGGCTGAAGCCCTTAAAGACAAGCTTCCGAAGGCTGACTTCCTTATGACTGCGGAAGCCAAGGGAATATCTCTTACTCACGAGCTTGCAAGGATCATGGGATTTCCAAGGTATATAGTTGCAAGAAAAAGCGTAAAGGGATACATGGAAGATCCTTTCACAGTAGATGTTTCCTCGATAACGACGAAGGAAGCGCAGACCTTATGTCTTGACGGTGTCGATGCGAAGCTGATCAAGGGGAAAAAAGTCGTTATCGTAGATGATGTCATATCCACCGGCGAATCTGTGAAAGCTGTCAGAAAGCTGGCTGAAAGCGCCGGAGCGGAAGTGATCGCAGAGGCGGCTATCTTGACGGAAGGCAACGAAGAAGATCATAAAAACGTTATATCCTTGGGAAATATTCCTCTCTTTTAAATGTTTTAAACCACGGCGGAGAAAAACGTGGTATACTGTCATATAATAATTTAACAGAGGCGAGATGAAGACATCGCAGGACGAATGTCGTCGGCGGTGAAAGAGGCGCGCAGAGGACAGTCAAAATGATCAGGAGAGAGTAAAATGCAGCTTGAAGAGGGAAAAACATATGAAAAGATATACGTGATAGGACATAAGAATCCCGATACGGATTCCATATGTTCTGCAATAGCCTATGCGGATTTTAAAAAACGCACCGGACATAAAGGATATATACCTTGCAGAGCGGGGATAGTGAACGAAGAGACGAAGTTCGTACTGGACCGCTTCGGGATCGAGGCTCCCCAGTATATAGGAACGGTGCAGCCGGAGATCGCAGATATAGATCTGAATCTCGTAAAAGGCCTTGAAAAGGGAGATTCCATAAAGAGAGCGTGGGAGCTGATGAACGAACAGGGCGCAAGATCAGCGCCTATCCTTTCGGGAGACGTGCTTGAAGGGATCGTTTCCATAACGGACATCGCCCAGTCGTATATGGATAAGAGTGACAGCAGGATGCTGTCAAATGCAAAAACGAAGTTTTCCAGCATTGCAGAGACCTTGAGCGGGACAATAGTCTGCGGAGACACGGAGGGACGTTTTGAGGAGGGCAAAGTTGCGATAGCGGCATCCAGCCCTGATCTGATGGAGGAATTCATCGAAAAGTCAGACCTGGTAATAGCGGGAAACAGATTCGAGACTCATTTCACTGCCATAGAGCTTGGGGCCAAATGCCTGATAATGTGTCAGGGATCGGTTCCGACCAAGACTATAAGAAAGCTGGCGGAAGAAAGAAACTGCGTAATAATAAGTACACCTCACGATACATTTACCACGGCAAGACTGATAAATCAGAGCATACCTGTAAGCTTTTTTATGACCCATGAAAATATTGTAACTTTCAAAAAGGGTGATTCTGTTGAAGAAGTTGAAAATATCATGAAGACCAACAGATTTCACAACTTCCCGGTCATAGATGAAAACGGAGCTTATATAGGTCTTCTTTCGAGAAGACGTCTGCTCAACATGCACAGAAAAAAAGTGGTGCTTGTGGATCACAACGAGATCACCCAGGCGGTGGACGGAATACATCAGGCCGAAGTGATCGAGATAATAGATCATCACAGGCTTGGAGGATTTGAAACGCTGGGACCTGTGTATTTCAGGAATCAGCCGGTGGGATGTACTGCGACGATAATAGCGCAGATGTATGACGAAGCGGGAATCGTTCCGGATAAAGCCATGGCGGGACTGCTGTCGTCAGCTATAATATCGGATACGCTTATGTTCAAGTCGCCTACCTGCACGCCTCTTGATGAGATAATGTGCAGGAAGCTTGCAAGAGTGGCTGAGATAAACGTGGAGAAGCTGGCAGGGGAGATGTTTGAAGCGGGAAGCAGTCTTCAGGGAAAAACTCCGGAGGAACTGTGCTATCAGGATTTCAAAATATTCTCCAATGAGGGGCGCACATTTGGAGTGAGCCAGATAAGCGCCATGAATGAGAGAGAATTTGAAGGCATAAAAGAAAAAGTGATACCTCATCTCAAAGTGGTAATGAAAGCTCAGGAGCTGGATATGATGTTCATGATGATGACGGATATTGCAAACACCAGTACAGAACTTCTCTGCTGCGGGAATATGGCGGAGCAGGGGGCGCGCAATGCGTTCGGCATAGAGCCTGAGGAAAAGAAAATAATTCTCAAAGGTATCGTGTCGCGAAAGAAGCAGTTCCTGCCGTCCTTCGTAGAAGCGCTGCATGAGCAGGGATAATAATTCGGTGTTGACAAAACTGTTTGTTTAAAAACCAAAGCCGGATAAAGCGCAGATATACCGATCTGTATCTTTATCCGGTTTTTTATTTGAAAAGATATTTGATGCAGCATAATTTTAATATGCGGGGTTTCATCTATTCGCTGGATTCTTTAAGTTTCACCGGTGCATCGGGATCACCTTTCAGAGTGAATACTATTACGCTGATGATTATTATGGCGCCGCCTACGAAGGTCCCCATGTCAGGGATCTCTCTAAGCAGGAGGAAGCCTATTATAGCGGCTATCAGCGGATTTATAAAGAGATAATTTGTGACTTCGCTGGTGCGTTCCGCCAAGGTTATGGCCTTGCTCCAGAAGAAATATGCCACAGCTCCCGGGAACACTCCGAGATAGAGCGCCGAAAGACAGCTGGATATATCGGCATCCATTATATCCGAAACTGCTGAAGGCATGAATATAAGCGTCTGGACCGCGCCGAAAATAGCGCTGTAGGTGGATACTTCTATGGCAGTATAGCCCTTTGATGAAAATGTCCTGTTGAGGATGTTATATCCTGCGAATACCGCTGCACAGAGAAACATCCAGAGGATACCGATGTTTATGGAAAGAATGCCGTTCCAAAGCAGCAGTACTGCAACTCCCGCAAAGGCACAGGCTATGGATATCCAGCCGATCAGATTTATTCTTTCGCCGTAAAACCTGTGAAGACCTATAGCAGTCAATACAGGAGAGGCGGCGGTTATAATGCTGCCTGTGGCTGATGTAAGAGTCGAAAGCCCCAGATTGAAAAATACGAAGTATGCAGAAAATCCGAGAATGCCGGATAGGAAAAACCATAGTATATCTTTTTTGCAGAAGGGTTTTCGTATGTGGCAGAACTTGCCTATTATGATGAGTACGACTGCGGAAACCAGACATCTCAAAAAACAAAGGGAATAGGAGGATATATCAGATCCTATTATCCTTGTGAAAGGAAATCCCGATCCCCAAAACAGCACAGTAATGAATGCAAAGATGTTTACCTTTATTCGATTGTTCATTTTTTGACCTCTTGTAAATGTCGCTGACAAAAAACTATTTCTTTGTCACAATATAGTAGCATAGAATGTAACTAATTTCATCATAAATTTTCAGAATAAAATGTTTTTTTGTGTATTTTTAACCCGGCTGATCTGAGAAAACCAATAAAAAGAAAAACTTAACATAAACTTAATATTTTGTGAGAAGAAAATCTCTCCGCGCATAAAAAAATCGATGGATAGATGCACTGAAAATACAAGGATTCCGGGTGCGGGTTGCGGCTGTATAAAAATGTTTGACTTCGCCCCAGCCTAAATGCTTAACATAAACTTAACATTGGTGGTGCAAGTAATTTAACAGAAAGCAATTATAATATAATATGTTAAATACTGATTTAAATTCGGTAAATTCCAAGTAAAGCTTACGGTAAAAGTGAATAAATGAGAGGGAGTATGCTGAAATGAACAGGATCAAACTGTTTGCACTATCGATAATCGTGCTTGCCGCAGCAGCTTTTGGGCTGTCATCGTGTTCGGAAGGCAGCGAAAGCGGCGCTGATGCGCAGGAACTTGAAAAGCTTGGGGATGTGCAGGCTGTAGTCAGAGAAGAAGGATCCGGGACAAGAGATGTGTTTGAAGAAGCGACCGGTATTACTGCAAAGGCGGAAGGAGAGGACAGGCTTCGAGATGATATCCTGGAGGCTGCTTCAAGCGATGAAGTCATTTCGTTGGTTGAAGAAAATGTATCGGCGATAGGCTATGTATCTCAGGCTGGTATAGACGATGATGAGGCTGTAAAAGCAGTTTCCATAGATGGTACGGCGCCTGACAGCAGCAGTATACAGAGCGGCGACTATGAACTTACGAGGACTTTTTATCTTGCATATTCCGGGGAGCTGAACGATCTGGAAAAAGATTTCATGTCCTATGTAAAAGGCGTAGGACAGAATACAGTGGCAGAAGATTATATAGCCGCAGGGGAGACGGGAGAGGATGTATTCCTTTCCGGCAAACAAGAGGGGCGGATAATTATAAACGGCTCGACCTCTGCCGCACCGCTTATTGAAGAATTGGCGGAGGGTTATGAAGAATATAATCCAAACGCGGAAATAGTGATCGAAAAGAGCGATTCCACAAAGGGCATAAACGATGCTATGCAGGGCAGATGCGACATGGCGATGGTGTCGAGAGAGCTGGAAAGCTATGAGCAGGAGCTGCTGCAATATGAAGCTATAGCCAAAGAAGGTATCGCAATAATAGTAAATGAAGAAAATCCGATCGAGAACATCACCATTGATCAGATAAGGGATATATATAACGGAAGGATAAAAGCCTGGTCGGATCTGGATCAGAAGAAGTAAAATCAGAGGAGTATAGGTAATCCCGCTTGTATTTATGAAGGAGAAGTAGAAAAAATGAATGAAGGATTTCAGATTACATTTGGATTGCTCGGAGGACTTGCCATATTCATATATGGTATGAATATGATGAGCGAGTATCTGCAGAAAGCCGCAGGGGACAAAATGAGACGGATACTCAGCATACTTACGAAAAATCCTGTGATGGGAGTGCTGGCAGGCACCATAGCGACGGCAGTGCTCCAGAGCAGCAGCGCCACGACTGTAATGGTCATAGGCTTTGTCAGCGCAGGGCTCATGTCTCTCAAACAAGGTATCTCAGTAATATTGGGAGCGAATATAGGAACTACGATGACGGCGCAGCTGATTGCTTTTGACATCGGAGATTATATATTCGCTATAATATTCATAGGATTTGTAATATCGTTTTTTGTAAAATCGCAGCAAATAAAGAATATCGGATTTACCATATTTGCATTTGGACTTCTGTTCGAGGGTATAGAGATAATGGGATCGGTCATGGAGCCTCTTGCCGCAAGTCCGGTGTTCATTTCCATGATAGAAAGTGTTTCAAACATACCTGTATTGGGTGTCGCTGTCGGAACGCTGATGACTCTCGTGGTGCAGAGCAGCAGCGCTACAATAGCGGTGCTTCAGAACTTTGCATCTCAGGCAGGTCCTGATGGAGTTACAAGCATTATAGGACTCCAGGGAGCTTTGCCGATACTGCTGGGAGACAACATAGGAACGACGATCACAGCTCTCATGGCGTCTGTAGGACAGAGCAGGGCTGCAAAGAGAACGGCGCTGGCGCACTGTACATTCAACATTTCAGGAGCCTTCCTGTTCATATGGTTCATCAAACCGTATGCGGCGTTCATCCAGTATATATCGCCTAAAGGACCTGAAGTGGAAGTTATTTCAAGACAGATAGCTAATGCACATTCGCTGTTCAATATAACGATGACGTTGATCTGGCTTCCGCTGATCTGGCTCATGGTGAAGATAGTTACGAAGATACTTCCGGAAGTAAGTGCGGAGAAGATGCAGCAGGGCGCACCGATGTTCCTGGATGATAAGATGATAGGTCAGCCTGTTATAGCCATAGAAATGGTTGCAAGGGAGATCATACACTGCAGCGATATGGTAGCGCGCCTGATAGGTAAGATAAACCATGCAGTAAGAAGACAGGATATAAGGCAGATACGCAAGATAAATGAAGAAGGAGCTAACATAAAGGCTCTTCATAAACGGATAATGGATTACCTGGCCAATATGTTCTCTTCGGGAGGACTGACGGAAGAACAGGCATCTCAGGCCGCCGGAATGATGTATATACTGAGCGATGTGGAAAGGACGGATGTGCTCTGCCTTGAAGCCAATGAGTCTCTGAAGAACATCATAGACAGCAAAAAGAAATTCTCAGATGAAGCGATCAAGGATCTTTGCAGAAGCCTGAAGATGATAGAAGAGATGTTCAGAGGAGTAATGGATGCCATCAAGACCGGTGATGAAGAGAAGGCAAAGAGTATATTCAATAAGAAGGAAGATGTCCTTGAGCTTACTATAAGTATGAGAAAAAATCATATGAAACGTGTCAAAGAGGGAAACTGCGAAGCTGATCTGACAAGCGATTTCTCAGACATACTCCAGAGCTTCGAGAGAATAGGCAATACATGTGCAAACCTTGCGGATGCGTCGACTTCCAATGTGAATTTCAAAGAGTTCTTCAAAAAGGGAGATGCTGCAGCAGGGACACTTGAAGATAAAGAGGAACAGGAGTAGAATAAATCAGTATCCATATCAGGCAGTTTAATATTGAAAAGACCATTTTAATCTCATTTTAATTTTCAAATAATGGACGTTTAATTTCCATAGTATAGTATCTAAGTAAATTAAGAAACATATTTGAGGAGGGATATATAATGGAAAATAAAAATACTGAAAACAAAAACATGGAAAACCTGAATGCAGAGAATGCAGTTGAGAAAGACGGCAAGGGCAAAGGAAAGAAAAAAGGCGTCATAGCCGCAGTGATAGTAGCTGCAGTCGTGGTGATAGCGCTTATAGCCTGCTGGTTCATGGGAGTCATAGGCGGCATCAGCGAAGCTGAAGCAAAAGAGATAGCATACGGACAGGTGCAGGGAGCGACAGATGACGGCAGCACTTCAGTTATAAAAGAGTTCGATGACGGCAGGATGACATACGATATACAGATAGTGCACGACAATACGATATACGAGTTCAGCATCCTTGCCAGGAACGGTGATATAGTCAATACAGATATGGAGTCTATCAATCAGGGAGGCAGTGCGGTAAACGGACAGAGCAATACGTCGCAGACTGCGCCGAGCAGCGATATAGGTGTCGATAAAGCAAAAGAGATAGCTCTGGCGCAGGTATCGGGGGCAGCAGCATCTGATATAACGAAAGCTAATGCAGATATGGATGACGGAAGATACGTTTATGAAGTTGAAATAGTTTATGATCAGATGGACTACGATTTTGAAATAGATGCTGCAACAGGCGAAATAATAAGCCAGACAAGTGAATCCGTATATGATTGATAGAAACAGATAAAGAGAGCCGCCGGCATGGGATTGCCGGCGGTTTTAACGAATAAAGAAGTATAAATAAGGAGAAAAAAATGAGTTATTCGGAATTTGTCAGTGAACTTAAGCTGGAAAACAGAGTGATAGCCGTGACAAGAGTGAATTCGTCCGATGAAAAAACAGACGATATATTCGGCTGCGTTTACAAGGCATTGAAAAAGGTGATGGAAGGCAAAAGTCTCGTGTTGAAAAAAGATTCGTGCAGCTGCGGTGGCTTTGCTCACAACAGCGGACTTGATGATGAAATGCCGGCTATACCCGGAGGTTTCGGAGTTTTTCTTTCTCACGGGTCGGATCAGATGTGGACGCCGCCGGGGGAGAAATTCAAGTGCTGCCCTGAAATAGCTGAAGCTATGTTCGATATGCTCCCAAAAGATGTGATGGACGGCTATGATGCGATAAAATTCGAGCCGTACAGAGAAGGAATGAAAGCTGATATTGTGACGATGTTCGTCGATCCGGATCAGCTTTCGGGAGTACTGGTGCTTCACGGATATGGAAGAGCTGAATACGATACGGCGATAGCAGGAACCGTATCAGGATGTGCGTCGATGCTCAGGATACCTTTTGCTGAGATGAAAAAAGAAAAACCTCGCGCAGTTATCACGGGGACAGATATAGCTCAGAGAAATTTCGTCGATGAAAATCAGGTAGCCATATCCGTATCCGGCTGGGAATTCGAGAAAATGCTTGAAGTGACTGGAGAATGTTACTTTCATTCACCGGTGTTCAAGAAGGTGAGGGAGAGAATACATAAGGACGAGGAAAAAGAAAAAAGATATTCGATACTTGCATGATCGATAATGTGATGATATATCGTCCGCATATTTTATCAGAAGATAAAAAATGCTGCCGCAAAGAGGTGTTTTCATCCTTGCGGCAGTATTTATGTTATCGGCAGGGAAAAATATATTCAGTTTAATTGCGGCATCCGCCGCCGCAGCCTGATCCGCCGCCATGGCCGCCGCATCCACCCTCTTGATGTGCGTGATCTCCGCAGCCGGAGGAACTGTGACCGCCGCAGCCTGAGGAGCCGTGACTGCCGCATCCGCCCTCCGAGTGACCGTGCCCGCTGCATCCTGCATTGACATCGTAATCCAGTCTTCCCTCTGCAAAAGCTTTTGCAGCTTCATCTGCGCTGCCCGATATACCTCCGTAGATTTCTATTCCGGCAGATGAGAGAGCCTGGCGCGCACCGCCGCCAATGCCTCCGCATATGAGGGCGTCGATCTTGCGGTCGGCGAGAAAACCGGCCAGAGCGCCGTGTCCGCTGCCTCCTGTTTTTATTATTTCGGATCCGGTTATATTACCGTCTTTGATTTCGTAAACCTTAAATTCTTCAGTATGTCCAAAGTGCTGGAATATTTCTCCGTTATCGTAAGTTACCGCTATATTCATAACATATCATCCTTTCTTTTTATTCGCTGATAGAATTTTACTTATCCAATTGTTCGCCGTTTTTTCGGCACTGCCCCTTGCGGCGCATACACACTCCGCATCCGCAGAAATGATTTTTGCCATCGCAAAGCTCATATCGTCCGCCTTCTATCTTAAGATTCAGACCGTTTACTATAGCTTCGGCGATTTTTTTTCTTGCGTCGTTGTAGATCTGCTGCACCGTAGTCCTTGCAACGTCCATTCGCAGACAGCATTCTTCCTGGGACAGCCCTTCCAGATCGATGAGACGGATAGTTTCATATTCATCTACGGTCATTACGACTGTATCTGTGTGAGCGGATACAGGGCCGCGCTGATTATGAGGCTCTGCACATTCCGGGACACACTGGTCTTTATCACTGCCGCAGCTTCGCTGAAAGCATCCGTGAGACGCTACGGGGACAAATTCTTCGAATGCCGGCATACAGCATACTTTCCTGCATTTTTTTGGTCTTGCCATATATCATCTCCTTATATTATATACATGATAACGCGGTTTATGACATATGTCAATAATTGTGTAAAGAAATAGCCGATGGATTTTATGGAAGGGAAAACTTGAATTTAAAAGGGAGAAAGGTATAATAGAAAATATATGAATTTAAAAGGGAGGGAAATACAGGAGATGGACTGGACTTTGCTTTCCGGACCTCTGACAGGGGCTTTGATAGGTTATCTCACCAATTATCTGGCCGTAAAAATGCTGTTCAGACCGAGGAAAGCGATATATATTTTCAAGAAAAGACTGCCCTTCACTCCGGGAGTTATCCCGAGAGGAAAGGACAGGCTGGCAAAAGCTGTCAGCAGGCTGGTATCGGAGACCCTGATCACGGAAGAGGATCTAAGGGGGTACCTGCTTTCTGACGATATGGAAAACAGTGTAGCTGAAAAAGCAGAGGAAATACTTTCTGAAAAGCTCAGAGACGAGATAATAGAAAAGTCGGCTATTAAATCTTCGGAATATGAGAAAAAACGTGAAGATCTGTGTCTTTTTGCAAGCAGGGCCATATACGAAGCTGTTCGGGAAATGCCTGTAAAAGAAAGAATAACAGAGACGGCGTACCGTGAGATTTCAAAAAAGCTGGACGAGATAAAAAGCGACGGTATGAGAGGAAAAGTCGCAGCTATGATGCTGCCTGAAGAAAAAATAATGGCGATGGTCCGGTCGGCTGCCGAGAGATTTGAGGAAAACCTGGATGCACGCGGCATGGATTACATAGAGCCGATAGTGTCCGAAAAAGCAGAGCAGCTTGAAAACATGACGGGATATGACATTTTTTCCAAAGCCGGGATGGATAGAGAAGAAGCCGGTGAATTCATAAAAAATATATACAGAAATGCAGTGGAAAACAATGCGGCGAAAATGATGCGTCATATAGATATTTCTGTCCTCGTAGAGGAAAAGGTCCGCTCAATGGAGATTTCGGAACTTGAGGACATGGTGATGTCGATGATGAAAAAAGAGCTGAATTCAGTAGTAAGGCTCGGCGCCTTGCTGGGTTTTGTTATCGGCTTCATCAACGTATTTATATGATATGCAGGGTTATGATCGAAAGGATAGAGATGATATGCTTCAGATAAAAGATATACACAAGGAATATAAGACCGGAAGTCTGATACAGAAAGCTCTGGACGGTGTCAGTCTCAACTTGAGGGACAGCGAATTCGTAGCGATACTGGGGCCGAGCGGCTCAGGAAAGACTACGCTTTTGAATATCATAGGAGGACTTGACCGTTACGACAGCGGAGAGCTGATAATAAACGGGATATCGACTAAAAAATACAAAGACAGGGACTGGGATTCCTACAGGAACCATACAATAGGATTTGTATTTCAAAGCTATAATCTGATACCGCATCAGACTATATTATCAAATGTTGAACTGGCGCTGACCATTTCCGGAGTGGATAAGGAAGAGCGAACGCGCAGAGCTCGGGAAGCCCTTGAAGAGGTCGGTCTGGGAGATCAGGTGCACAAACGTCCGAATCAGCTTTCGGGCGGACAGATGCAGAGAGTAGCCATTGCAAGAGCGCTGGTGAACGATCCTGATATACTTTTAGCGGACGAGCCTACGGGAGCGCTCGACAGTGAGACCAGTGTTCAGGTAATGGAGCTGCTGCAGGAGGTGGCAAAAGATCGGCTCGTAGTTATGGTGACCCATAATCCGGAGCTTGCAGATGCTTACGCTACTCGTATCGTTAGGCTGAAGGACGGGAAGATAATATCGGACAGCGATCCGTTCAGCGTGAATACGGCGGAGCTTGCGGAGCCGGAGCACAAAAATATGGGAAAATCCTCCATGTCGTTTTTGACTGCGCTCTCACTGAGTTTCAATAATTTGAGAACAAAGAAAGCAAGAACGCTTCTTACATCCTTTGCAGGCTCCATAGGCATAATAGGGATCGCATTGATACTGTCGCTTTCAAACGGTGTAAACGCATATATAAGCTCGCTGGAAACGGATACCCTTGCGGAATATCCGCTGCAGATCCAAAGCTCAGGACTTGACCTTACTTCGATGATGAGCGCCGAAGCCGAGGGCGTTTCAGATTCAGAAAGCAGCAAAGGCGATGTTGGTGTCGTACAGATGATGACGGATATGTTTTCGACGGTGAATTCCAACGATCTGAAATCGCTGAAAGCCTATATCGAAAGCGGTGACAGCGATATAAAGAAATACACCAACGCTATCGAATATTCTTACAGTGCAACGCCTCAGATATACAGGCTTGACGGTGAGGATATACGTCAGGTGCATCCCGATACTTCTTTTGAAGCTCTTGGAGTAGGGTCGTCAGCGGGATCGAATTCCATGATGTCAAACATGATGAGCACCGATATATTCTATGAAATGCCGGAAAATAGACAGTTGTATGAGGATCAGTACGATGTCAAAGCAGGAAGATGGCCAAAGGCTTACAATGAGTGCGTAGTAGTCCTCACTGCGAACGGCGGTATCAGCGACTTCATGCTCTATTCCATGGGACTTAGAGATTCCAAGGAACTTGACGATATGATACAGCAGTTTATCGACGAGGAGAATGTGACTACCCCTGGAAATATGGGCAGCTATTCGTATGAAGATCTGCTGGGAGTATCATTTAAGCTGGTCAACAATGCGGACTGCTATCAGTATGACAGCGCCTACGGTGTCTGGACCGATAAGTCAGAGGATGAAGCGTATATGCGCGATCTGGTGGAAAATGGAGAAGACGTGAAAGTAGTCGGCGTGGTGCAGCCCTCTGAGGATGGGAACGGGTTCGTGTTGTCAGCAGGCATAGGATACACTCCCGATATGACCAGGCATATGGCTCAGCAGGCGGATAAGAGCGAGATAGTAAAACAGCAGTTGGATGATCCTGATGTGAACGTATTCACAGGAAAGCCTTTCGGAGAGACGGACCAGGGAAGCGATTTCAATATGGATTCCCTGTTTACGGTGGATGAAGAAAAGCTTCAGCAGGCCTTCACTTTTGATGAAAGCGCGCTTTCCGGCGCAGGACTCGACGGGGCCTTTGATAATATAGGAAAATCGGTAGATCTTTCCAGCATAATAGACCTCGGTGATATAAACGCCAGTCTTCCGGGAGCTGATTTCGGTGAAATAGTCGGAGATCTGGATATACAGATATCTCCGGATGCTCTCAGCGGTATTGCTGATGATCTTGCAGCGGGATATGCAGAATATCTTGTGAGCAATCCGGATGCAACCTTTGAATACTACATGAACAACGGAGGCGGAGGTGAAATATTATCCCAGGGGATATCTTCCGCAATAGATGCGGACAGCATCGAAGAACAGCTCAAGGGAGCTGCCGAGGAATATATGCAGGGTATAATGACTTCCTACGGAAATGCTGTTGAAAAGGCGGTGGAAAGTCAGATGGCTTCTGCGACGGAGCAGATAACGGGACAGATCGCAGCGGAAATGGAAAAAGTGATGACATCTGCAATGTCAGGCATCGGAGATGCCGTAAGCGTGGATCCTGAAGCCTTTTCCGAAGCATTTCAGATGAATATGACAGGGGAAGAGCTGGTATCCCTCATGATGTCCATGAATTCGGGGCAGAGCGAATCATATGACAACAATCTGGCAACATTGGGATATGTTGATTTTGATGATCCTTCGTCAATAGATATATATCCGATAGATTTTGAGAGTAAAGAAAATGTGATCGGTATATTGGATAACTATAACAAAACAATGGAAGATGAAGGAAAGGATGAGCAGGTCATAACGTATACCGATGTCGTAGGCTCGCTGATGTCTTCAGTGACCGATATAATAGATACTATAAGCTATGTGCTGATCGCTTTCGTGGCAATATCTCTCGTTGTTTCATCGATAATGATAGGAGTTATCACCTACATAAGCGTGCTGGAACGAAAGAAAGAAATAGGCATACTGCGTGCGATAGGAGCTTCGAAGCAGAATATTTCACAGGTATTCAATGCCGAAACATTCATTATAGGGCTGTGCGCGGGACTCATAGGTATACTGATAACGCTCCTGCTGCTGATACCGGGCAATGCGCTGATACACTATGTGGCGGGAACCAATGATGTGAACGCGTATCTACCTGTAGTACCTGCTGTAGTGTTGATACTTCTAAGCGTTGTATTGACACTTATAGGAGGGATCATACCTTCAAGGAAAGCTGCAAAGAGCGATCCTGTAACAGCGCTGCGTACAGAATAAGGGTGAATTATAAGTCTTGCAAAATTTGCAGGATAGGTTATAATGTACTGGTAAACATTTTAAAACAGGGGAGCTTGCAGGAAGCAGGCTGAGAGTAGATTGATCCATCTTGACCCATAACCTGATTTGGATAATGCCAACGTAGGGATATATTGTTGTAAACGTTAGTTCAGCGGATATGCCATAGTTGTTGTTGGCGTATCCGCTTTTATATTGCATGCCTATGAAAGGAGAAAAGCATGAAATCGTTCGATAAGAAAAATCTTCTGCTGTATGCGGTGACGGATCGGCGCTGGCTCGGAGAGGAAACCTTGTGCGAACAAGTGGAAAAAGCTATCAAAGGAGGAGTTTCATTCATACAGCTTCGAGAAAAGGGAATGGAGCGCAGCGAATTCTTAAAAGAGGCACTGGAGATCAAAGCACTGTGCGGTGAATACAAAGTACCTTTTGTTATAAATGACGATGTGGAGATCGCCCTTGAAGCTGATGCTGACGGAGTGCACGTGGGACAAGGGGATATGCCCCTTGAGAAGGCAAGAAAAATACTCGGAGAGGATAAGATAATAGGAGTGTCTGCAAGGACTGTGGAGCAGGCATTGGAAGCGGAAAGAAACGGAGCAGACTACATCGGTGCGGGATCAGTGTTTTCGACCGGCTCTAAATCCGATGCGGTGAAGATAAGCTATGATACTTTAAAAGATATCTGTTCATTTGTAAATATTCCGGTGATAGCTATCGGAGGAGTGAACGCGGACAATGTGCGGGAGCTTTCCGGAAGCGGGATCTGCGGCATAGCCGCCATAAGCGCTGTGTTCGGCCGGGGAGATACACAGAAGGCTGCGGCGGAGCTTAAACAGATAACAGAGGAAACTGTATACGGGGTGAAACGATGATAAAAGGGGCTGTATTTGATGTGGACGGTACGATTCTCGACTCAATGAAGATATGGGATGAAGCGGGGAGCAGGTACCTGAGCGGACTTGGCAAAAAAGCGGAGGATGATCTGAATAAGAAGCTTTTTCCCATGACCGTGGAAGAAGCTGCGGAGTATCTGATAGCTGAATATGATCTCACCTTCGATAAGGAGAAAGTACAGCAGGGTATTTTAGATACGGTAGGTGATTTTTACAGATATGAAGCTGCCTGCCGTCCGGGAGCGGAAAAAATGCTCAGGACTTTACGCAGCGCAGGCATACCTGCTGTGGTTGCGACGACCAGTCATAGAGATCATATAGTGAGCGCTTTCGAAAGGTTGGGCATAATGAAATATTTTGACAGGATATTTACGTGTTCCGAAGTGAGAGCGAGCAAATTCGAGCCCGATATATTCAATGCCGCAGCTGAGTATATGGGTACGGAGAAAGAATATACATATGTCTTTGAAGACGGACTTTATGCGGTGAGGACGGCTGCAAGGGCAGGATTCAGGACTGTAGGCATATACGATGCCTCCAGCGCTGAAGACTGGGAAGATATGAAAAAAGAGGCGGATCATACCATGAATGATCTGACTGAATTTAAGCATATATGGAAGAGTATAAACGGATAGATCAGGAAATATGATCTCAGAAAATCATGAAAAGGAGAGGAAGTATGAAAACAGCATTGACTATCGCAGGAAGCGATTCCAGCGGCGGTGCAGGCATACAGGCAGATATCAAGACTATGCTTGCCAACGGAGTATACGCCATGAGCGCCATAACGGCTCTGACGGCGCAGAACACCACGGGAGTCACAGGTATAATGGAATCAAGTCCGGAGTTTTTGGGGGAACAGCTCGATGATATATTTACGGATATCTATCCGGATGCCGTGAAAATAGGCATGGTATCTTCAAAGGAGCTGATCGTGAAGATCGCTGAAAAGCTTGAGGAATACGATGCAGCAAACGTAGTGGTGGATCCTGTGATGGTATCGACCAGCGGCTCGAAACTCCTCAATGACGACGCCATCGAGACCCTTAAAAAATATCTTTTGCCGGCGGCGGATCTGCTTACGCCGAATATTCCGGAAGCTGAGGTCCTGGCGGGTATGAAGATCGAAACGGAAGAGGATATGATGAAGGCTGCGGAGAAAATAGGGAGCGAATACAAGTGCGCAGTGCTGTGCAAAGGCGGTCACAGTGTAAGCGCCGCCAACGATCTGCTTTTTGCGGACGACAGTTTTACGTGGATATACGGAGAAAAAATAGATAATGACAATACTCACGGCACGGGATGCACTCTTTCAAGCGCCATAGCCTCCAATCTCGCGAAGGGATTCGATCTTCAGGGAGCTGTGCGCAGAGCCAAGGAGTATATATCGGGTGCGCTTGCAGCCATGCTGGATCTGGGAAAGGGAAGCGGTCCCCTTGACCATGGTTTTGATATAAGAAGTGAATTTTTGAAAATGCCGGAGACTGAGAACGGCGGGACGGAGGAATAGATGAGAGAAGGCACTGAAAGAAGGACTTCACTGTTTGAAAACGGACTTATATGGTTTGGGGCGGCTGTGTCCCTGGCCGAAATACTTACAGGTACATATTTTGCGCCGCTGGGATTTGCAAAGGGAATAGCGGCCATCATAACAGGACATATCATAGGATGCACTATGCTTTTCTGTGCCGGCATAATAGGCGGCAAAGTCAGAAAGAGCGCAATGGAAACCGTAAAGATGAGCTTCGGCAGCAAAGGCGGCATGCTGTTTTCGTTTCTGAACGTGCTTCAGCTTGTAGGCTGGACGGCGATAATGATATATGACGGAGCGCTGGCTGCCGATGGAGCGGCAGGCACGGGAATGTGGATGTGGTGCCTGATAATCGGTGCGCTGATAGTGGTATGGATACTTGTAGGAGTGACGAACCTGGGAAAGATCAATACAGTTGCGATGGCTGCGCTGTTCATTCTGACGCTGGTTTTATGCAAGGTGATATTTATGGACGGCAGCGCAGCGGCAGGGATATCCGATGAAAGCATGTCCTTTGGAGCTGCAGTTGAGCTTTCCGTTGCGATGCCGCTTTCCTGGCTGCCTCTCATAAGCGACTACACCAGAGAAGCCGAATCTCCTGTAAAAGCTACGTTTACCAGCGTAATAGTATACGGGATCGTAAGCTGCTGGATGTACGTGATAGGTATGGGCGCAGCCATATACACGGGGGAATACGATATAGCTCAGATAATGCTCAAAGCGGGACTTGGGATCGCAGGACTTATAATAATAGTATTTTCAACGGTCACCACTACGTTCCTGGATGCTTATTCGGCGGGAATATCCAGTGAATCCATACTGTCTAAGCTCAAGGGCAAATACGTGGCCGTGGCAGTTACGATAATAGGTACAGGGGCGGCAATGATATTCCCTATGGATAATATAACCGACTTCCTTTATCTCATAGGCTCGGTATTTGCGCCGATGATAGCGGTTCAGATAGCGGATTTCTTCATACTCAAAAGAGACAGCAGCCATAGTGCGGTGAACATCGTCAATCTCATTATATGGCTGATAGGTTTCATAACGTACAGACTGCTTATGACGGTGGACATCCCTGTAGGAAATACCCTGCCGGACATGGCTGTAACCATAGTTCTCTGCCTTATCGCAAGCAAGGTGATCCCTGCCGGAAGGAAAAAGGAGGAGCCTTTAATTTAAGACAGTCTCATTGACTTTATGACGAATATGTGATACGTTAAATTAAGCTTGCACGTTAGTGTAAGCTTAATTCATTGTATGATGAAAGGACACAGGAAAATGCCTGTAACAGACTTACTCGAGAGAAATCATAAATTATACAGCGATGATGTCGCACTTGTAGAATTGAATCCGATGATAAATGATCACAGGAAAGCGACCTGGAAGGAATACGATCTGGTGCAGCAGACCTCTTCTATTCCTTACAGGAGGGAAATAACCTGGGGAGTTTTTGATGAAAAGGCCAACAGAGTTGCCAATATGCTGATGAGCAGAGGTGTGAACAAAGGCGATAAAGTTGCCATACTGATGTTCAACTGCCTGGAATGGCTGCCCATATATTTCGGCATACTCAAGACGGGAGCCATAGCAGTCCCGTTCAATTTCAGATTTTCTGCCGAAGAAATAAAGTACTGCGCAGATCTTGCGGAAGTCGATGTATTTCTGTTCGGGCCTGAGTTCATAGGCAGGATCGAGTCCATCGAAGAGGATCTTGCCAAGGGACGTTTACTCATATACGTGGGAGACGGATGTCCTACATTTGCTGAAAGTTACAGAGAGCTTGTGGCGGATTGTTCAAGCCAGCCGCCCCTGGTAAGGCTTGAGGATGAAGATGACGCAGCAATATATTTTTCTTCCGGAACAACAGGATTCCCGAAGGCTATACTCCACAATCACGAGAGTTTGCTCCAGGCGGCGCAGATGGAGCAGAAACATCATCTGATAACGAGAGACGATGTTTTTCTGTGCATACCGCCCCTCTATCATACAGGAGCGAAATTCCACTGGATGGGAAGCTTGTGTGCAGGAAGCAAGGCTGTGCTGCTGAAAGGCACGACGCCTGAGATCATACTGGATGCCGTTTCCAAGGAAAGGTGCACGATAGTATGGCTGCTGGTGCCTTGGGCGCAGGATATACTTGACAGCCTTGACAGAGGAGATATTAAACTTGAAGATTATCACCTGGATCAGTGGAGACTGATGCACATAGGCGCACAGCCTGTTCCTCATTCGCTCATAGTTCACTGGAAAGAGTATTTCCCTGACCACATGTACGATACCAACTACGGGCTTTCAGAATCCACGGGACCGGGATGCGTGCATCTGGGCATGGAAAACATACATAAGGTCGGCGCCATAGGCATACCCGGATATCGCTGGAAATGCAAGATAGTGGATGAAAACGGCGATGAAGTGAATCAGGGCGATGTCGGAGAGCTCTGTGTGAAAGGCCCTGGAGTCATGACATGCTATTACAACGATCCTGAAGCCACGGCGAAAGCTTTAAGAGACGGATGGCTTTATACGGGCGATATGGCGATGCAGGATGAAGACGGATTCATATTCCTGGTAGACAGAAAGAAGGATGTAATAGTCAGCGGAGGAGAGAATATATATCCGGTGCAGATAGAAAACTTCCTCAGTGCATATGAAAAAGTAAAGGATGTAGCGGTTATCGGGCTTCCGGATAAACGTCTCGGAGAGATAACGGGAGCTATAATATCGGTAAAGGAAGGCATGGAATGCAGTGAAGATGAGATAAACGAATACTGCAAGGAACTTCCGCGGTATAAGAGACCGAAGAAGATAATTTTCGCCGATGTGCCGAGAAATGCCACGGGTAAAATAGAAAAACCTGCGCTAAGGAGAAAATACGGAGCGGACAAGCTCGTTGAGCAGCAGAACAGAAGCTGATACAGTACAAGATGAAGCAACAGTCATGAAAACCGATGCCGGTTTTTATGGCTGTTTTTGTTAAGGGAGAGTTTCTTCATATGAGAAAGATAAAGATAAAAAGAGAAAACAGCAGAGTGCTGCCTAAAGTCATAGCATTAACATTTCTTATAACTTCAGTGGTGATAGCATTCGTTGTTTTCATGAATTATAACAACAGAGAAGTTGTGATGGAAGCCTCATCTTATCTTGAAGGGTCTGCCGAAGATGCGAGATCCGGTGTCAGAGATTTTCTCTACGAAAACCAGAAATTCGCAGAAATGATGGGTATGGTTTCCGGAAAGGGCAAAATGTCCTCAGATAGTCCTTTTTCATATGCAGGAGTTGCTGATGACAGAGGAAACATCATCACATCGGACATACCATCTGATTTACTGCCTGAAAATGTGTCGGAGGAAAGCTTTTTCAGGAGAGGAAAGGAAGAAAGCGGATATGTGGCAGTTCCCAGAAGGGACGGGAGAGACGGAGGTATAGTTTTTTATTCTCCCGCGGATGTAGGAGGAGAAACACAGGGAGTATTTTTTGGGTACTGCGGAGAGGAACGCATTGCCAGAGAAATATCTGATTCAGTCTTTGGAGTAAGCCTCAACACATTTTTGTTCACAGACAGAGGAGATATAATTTCCTCCAGCGGGAAGAGAGTACTGCACCGAGATGCAGAGAACATAGGCGAACTGCTTGGAGATGATGATCTGATAGAAGAAACGGAAAGGAACAAAGCTCAAAGCGCTATAGATAAAGGCAACTCTTATACTTTAGCCTATAGAGACGGCGCCGGCAAGAGCGTGATGCGAGTAGAGCCTGTAGGCGACGGCGGACTTTATATAATGCAGAGCTTCCCGTCTTCTGTGGCCGCTTCTGCCGCGCATTCGGACAACAACGCGGGACTGACTTTGGAGATAACGTTTATCGTCATATTTCTGATATACATGGGACTCATGATCGTTATCAATTACCGCAGAAGAAAATTTCTGGTGCAGCAAAACCGTGAGCTGGGATACATAGTGAAGGGTATGGTAAAACTGTTTGACAACTTTGTAGTCGTGAATTTCAAAAATGATACATATAAATTCCTGATGAATGAGCACAGGGAAGAGATCCCTCAAACAGGCAGCTACGACAAGCTTGCAGAATACATAGCTGATAATGTATCGGAGGATGACAGGATGCGCATGATCAGTATGCTTAAAAAAGAGAATATAAAGAGCAGTATGCAGGCGGGGAAATCGGATCTTATTTATGAGTACAGGACTGCCGATGAAAGAAGGAAATGGGAAAACCTGAATATAATATGCCTTGATGAGAAACATAGAGTGCCTGCGAGAGTATTGCTCGTAAGGCAGGATGTTACAGGAGTTAAAGAAGAGGAAGAACGATACAGACAGGCGCTTAGAGAAGCCTTTGCTCTCACGGAAAAAGCGAATAATGCGAAAAGCAGGTTTTTATCGCAGATCTCACATGACATAAGAACTCCTATGAATGCGATCATGGGCATGACCACATTGGCGATGATGAACATTAACGACAGGGAAAAGGTGAAGGATTGTCTCGATAAAATAAGCATATCCAGTTCTCATCTGCTGGGGATAATAAATAAAGTTCTGGACATGTCGGAAATAGAGAGCGGGCGTATGGGATTAACAGAAAAAGATTTCGATCTGAAAGAACTGATGAGATCTCTAATGGCAATATTTTCATCTCAGGCAGAGGAGAAAAAGCAAGATATAAAGATGGATGTTGATATCGTAAATGAATCGGTAATAGGCGATCCCGTAAGGCTTCAGCAGGTCTTTGTCAATATACTGGGAAATGCGATCAAATTCACGCCTCCCGGCGGCATTATATCTGTGAGAGTAACAGAAAAAGAGGCTCGTATTCAGGGGACCGGATACTATGAATTTGTGTTTGAAGACAACGGTATAGGAATGAGTGAAGAATTTACAAAGAAAATTTTTGAGCCTTTTGCAAGAGAGAACAGTCTTGGAGAAGGAGCGGTCGAGGGCAGCGGACTTGGAATGTCCATAGCGGGCAGTATAATACAGACTATGAACGGAAGCTTCCAGGTGGAAAGCCGTATAGGAGAAGGCTCCAGGTTCACCGTGGGATTGGATTTGAAACTGCAGGAGGAAAAGGACGTTGAAACAGAGGATGCGGCAGGCAGAAAAGAGGAAGGTCAGGATCCGGCAATGGATGTGAACAGTTTGAAAGAAAAGGACTTTTCAGGCACTAAAGCTCTTCTCGTGGAAGATAATGAGCTGAATATGGATATAGCTGCCGAGCTTCTGGCTATGATCGGCATAGAGACAGACAAGGCGGTGAACGGAAAGGAAGCCGTGGACAAGGTAAGAGAAAAGGGAGAAGGAGCGTATGACATGATATTCATGGATATACAGATGCCGGTGATGAACGGATATGAAGCGGCAAAAGAGATAAGAAAGACGAAAGGAGAATATTTTTCAAGGATACCGATAATAGCTATGAGCGCCAATGCCTTTACCGACGATGTGGAAAAAGTCAAAGAGGCAGGAATGAATGATTACATATCAAAACCGGTAGAAGTGGATAAATTGATCAAAGCGATTGAAACGTGGCACATCCTATGATATGATAGTGCCGGATGGATGGTATTCGATGCAGCGTTGACTTTAGCAGAAACTATACCTGAAAGTTTATCGTAAGTTAATGAGACAGTATTCATTTTCCTTAAAGCTTTTATCCTGAAAGGAACGAGACGAAAGGATTATCACCTCACCCTTGAAAGATCCGCTTAAGGCGGAAATAAAGAGGAGGAGTGATGGAACTGAATATAGGTTTTATAGGAGCAGGAAAGGTCGGATGTACTCTCGGCAAGTATTTTGCGGAGAATGATGCGCGCGCCACCGCAGAAGGTGCGGGGTATGTAGCGCAGGGAGAAAAATTTGAAGACCGGATAGTTTTAAAGGGTTATTACAGCCTTCATCGGCATTCGTCGCAGGATGCGGCAAGATTCACAGGCGCGAAGCCTTACGACAGTATAGAAGATTTGGTCGGTGAGTGTGATATGGTGTTCATAACTGTTCCTGATGGTGAAATAAGCAGTGTCTGGTGTGATATTTCGCGCATGGACATAAAAGGAAAGTCAATATGTCATTGCAGCGGCTCGCTTTCTTCCGCGGAGGCCTTTGAGGGCATAGGAAGAACGGGAGCTTTTGGATATTCGATTCATCCGTTGTTTGCCGTAAGCGATAAGTACAGCGCTTACAGTGAACTTCCGGGTGTTTTTTTTACCCTTGAGGAACACGAAGAAAATCCGATTCTTATAGACGAAGCGGATGGAAAAAACAGAGAGCTTTATATGTTAAAACTTACGGAGATCCTTGAATCAAAAGGAAATCCGGTAAGAAGAATAAGCTCGGAAAATAAATGTCTGTATCATCTTGGAGCCGCGGTGGCGAGCAATCTCGTATGCGGACTGGTCGACATGAGCATAGAACTGCTTGAGAAGTGCGGCTTCGGTAAAAACGATGCTGTAAAAGCTCTTGCTCCCATACTGAAAGGGAATATGGAACATACGGCTGACAAAGGTCCCGAAAAAAGTCTTACAGGGCCTGTTGAGAGAAATGATACGGCGACAGTGCAAAAACATATGGATGCTGTAGAAGGAGAAGAAAGAGAGATATACAGGCTGCTGAGCGAAAGACTTGTGAAGCTGGCGCAGAGCAGGCATCCGAACAGAGATTATACCGATATGAATAAAATTCTTATGAGCGAGAAAGGAAGAGAGAGATGAAAAATACCGTTGCAAGCTTAATGAAGATGAAGGAAAAGGGAGAAAAGATATCAATGCTCACATGCTACGATTATTCGACTGCCAAACTTATGGAAAAGTCGGGGATAAATACGATACTTGTGGGAGATTCCCTCGGAAACACCATGCTCGGATATAAGGACACCCTGGCTGTGACTATGGAGGATATGATACATCACGGCGTAGCGGTAGTCAGAGGCTGTGAAGACATTTTTGTCGTTATAGATATGCCGTTCATGTCCTATCAGACGTCGGTGTACGACGCCGTTGTAAATGCGGGCAGACTCATCAAGGAAACCGGCGGAAACGCAGTGAAACTTGAAGGCGGAGCGGCTGTGACAGAACAGATAAAAGCTATAACGGACGCAGGTATACCTGTAGTTGCGCATATAGGTATGACGCCTCAGTCGGTCAATGCTTTCGGAGGTTTCAAAGTGCAGGGCAAGAGCGAAGATAAGGCGCGTCAGATATTGCAGGACGCTTTCGATGTACAGGAGGCAGGCGCTTTTGCCGTAGTACTGGAGTGTGTTCCGGCAAAACTTGCAGCGCTCATAAGTGAAAAGCTTACAATACCGACCATAGGTATCGGAGCAGGAGAGGGATGTGACGGTCAGGTGCTGGTATGGCAGGATATGCTTGGATTGTTCAGCGATTATGTACCTAAGTTCGTAAAACATTTTGCAGGAGTCGGGGATATCATGGTGAAGGCCTTTGAAGATTACGACAGAGAAGTTAAATCAGGAGTTTTCCCTGCTGAGGAACATTGTTTCAAAATAGATGATGAGATCATTGATAAGTTAAGAGAGGATAAGTAATGATAGTTGCAGAGACTGCGAAGCAGGTGAGAACAGAAGTTTCAGATTGGAAAAAGAAAGGTTTTACCGTGGGGCTTGTTCCTACCATGGGAGCTTTGCATGAAGGACACGCTTCTCTGGTGAAAGCGGCAGCGGAGACCTGCGATAAGGTGATAGCGTCGGTGTTCGTGAATCCTACTCAGTTTTCCGAAAGCGAAGATCTGGAAAGCTATCCGAGGAATTTTGAGAGAGACTGCGAGATACTTGAGCAGAACGGCTGCGATCTCGTATTTCATCCGGGAGTAGAAGAGATGTATCCGCAAGGATTTGCGACATACGTCGAGCTTAGATCGGATATGACCAGGCAGCTTTGCGGCAAAAGCCGTCCTGAACATTTTCAGGGCGTGTGTACGGTGGTAAGCAAGCTGTTCAACATAGCTTCGCCGGACAAAGCGTTCTTTGGAGAAAAGGATGCTCAGCAGCTGGCTGTTATAAGACGCATGAGCCGGGATATGTCATACGGCATAGAGATAGTCGGATGTCCTACGGTAAGAGAGGAGGACGGTCTGGCAAAGTCCAGCAGAAATTCATATTTAGACAAAGCAGAACGAAAGGCGGCTGCCGTGATACGAAAAGCTATGGATGAGGCGGAGAATATGCTGTCGGAAAATATCGTCGATGTGAAGGCGCTTAAGGATAGGATGAGAGAGATCATAGACTCGGAGCCTCTTGCCCGCATAGACTATATCGAGATCGTCGACGGCGGCACGCTGATGCCTGTGGATACTGCCGGAGCCGGGAGCCTCGTAGCGCTGGCAGTATATATCGGAAATACGAGACTGATAGATAATTTTACAGTAGCGAAAACTTTATGAAAACAGAGACTGCTCTTTAAGTTATCTTTAACAAGCGGTGATATACTTTAACCGTATAAAGGAGAGTTGTACTATGCCTGATAAAATCGTAAGTAAAACCGAAGGCGATGTGAATCTGACGGAAGAAAGGGCCAGATGGCAGAAAACTTTCATAAGCGAGGAATCACAGAAACTTCTTGAAGAAGACGGGAATTATTTTTTACATCAGGCGCTGTCCACGCCGTGTCTGGACGCGATAGCCGGAGTTGACGGAATATACATAATCGATGAAGACGGCAGAAAGTTCATGGATTTTCACGGCAACAGCGTGCACCAGCTGGGATACAACAATCCTTACCTTGTTGACGCTATGAAAAAACAACTTTCCCAGCTTTCCTTCTCTCCGAGAAGGTATTCAAACAGGACAGCGACGGCGCTTGCCAAAAAGCTGACATCGCTGATGCCCGGTGAAGGCTGGAGAGTGCTCTTTACGACGAGCGGAGCGTCTTCAAACAGTATAGCATTGAAAATTGCAAGAAAGGTAACGGGAAAGCACAAGACCATATCGTTGTGGGACGCTTTTCACGGAGCTAACCTCGACACCATCTCTATAGGCGGCGAAGCTCATTTCAGAAGCGGGATAGGTCCCCTTTTACCGGGATGTGAACACGTTATGCCGTACAATTCGTATAGATGCCCTTTCGGGGACTGCAAAGAGTGCGGATTGAAATGTATAGATTATATTGAGTATGTGTGTCGGTGCGAGGGGGATATAGGAGCCATAATAATGGAGCCTGTAAGGTGCACCGACGTGCAGATACCTCCTGCGGAATACTACGGACGTTTGAGGAAGCTTTGTGATGATTTCGGCATAGTGCTGATATTTGATGAAATTCCTACGGCTTTCGGAAGGACGGGAAAGATGTTCGCTTTTCAGAACTACGATATAGAGCCCGATATTCTGGTTGTGGGAAAAGGTCTTGGCGGAAGCCTGTATCCTGTTTCGGCAGTCATTGCGAGACCGGAATACAACATTTGCGGGGATATATCGCTCGGGCATTACACTCATGAGAAAAGTCCATTAGGGTGTGCTGTAGGACTTGCACTTATAGAATATATCGAAAAGGAAGACATTCTCGGTCATGTAATGGAACTTAGTGCTCTTATGAAAAGGCGTGCGGAAGACATGAAGAAGAAGTATGAAGCTGTTGGGGATGTGCGCCTTATAGGAGCGCTGCTTGGAATAGAACTGGTAAAAAGCAGGAAGACCAGGGAAAAAGCAGTCGATGAAGCGGAAAAAATATTATATGAATGTCTTGAGAACGGACTGAGTTTCAAGATATCTCAAGGAAACGTTCTTACACTTGCACCACCGCTCATAATAACGGAAGAAGAACTTGACCATGCGATGGATATAGTGGAAAACGCGATCAGAAAATATTGCAATTGAAATATCATGTTGTCCTTTTAATAAAATAACTGGCAGGACTCCACCAGATTCATAATGGTGGAGTTTTGTCGTCTTTTAGGACTTTTCTAAAGGGGAGGTTATGTGTATAATGATTATTGTGCACGGTAATGGTGAGAAGAGATAGAAAAAAAGAGCAACGCAGGGAGGTAAGTAATGAAGTTACTTAAAATAATAGCAGCTGTTGTTCTGTCCATTGCTCTCATAGCGTCGGGAAGCGCTGCGCTGGGAGTTTTTTCCGTAGACAGAGCAGTATCTGAAGATTCAGTTAGCAAAGCTATAACAGAAACTGAAATAGTGCAGGAACTGAC
This sequence comes from uncultured Eubacterium sp., assembly GCA_900542385.1. Taxonomy (GTDB): domain Bacteria; phylum Bacillota; class Clostridia; order Peptostreptococcales; family Anaerovoracaceae; genus Lentihominibacter; species Lentihominibacter excrementavium. The sequence continues at coordinate 2,079 of UQNP01000005.1, read as the reverse complement.
AAATGAAGTTATAAGTGAAAACACGGTGAATATGGGCGGAAAGTATGGAGAGATCATAAACGACGCCATGGGTACCGATGCGATGAATGAATTTTTTTCTTCATATATATCAACGGCGGTAAGAAGTGAGATTTACGGAGAACAGCATGAAGAAATCGGAAGCGATGATCTTATGAACGCATTTTCGTCGGCAATGGATGAGTTAAAATCATCGGGGAAGGCGGATATAACATCTGAGGAAGAAGAGATAATAAGGGCAGCCATGCTCCAGGAAATACCTGATCTGACGGACAGCCTGAATGAAAATATAGCAAACTATCAGACTACCAATATGAATATGGGGCAGGAAGAAGCTCTGGGACCATTTACGCAGACGGGAATAAAGCTGCTGACGATAGCTGTAAGCGTTATTTTGTGCCTGCTGCTCATAGTACTGTTTTGGAGGAGCAAAGCCGGATTCATATGGTGTGCTGTAGTCTTTGGAATAATGGCGCTTATATATATGTGCCTCGGAATGATGGGCGGAGGAGGAATACTTGATATAACGGCAGGCTCCGTTTCTGAGAGGTTTGTGCTCAAGCTGCTGACGGAAGGATTCAGCGATGCAGCTGCGGCAGGATTCGTAATAATGATTTTGTTTATTATTGCTTATATACCATTAAAGATAAGAGACAGGAGGAGAGGTTGATATGAAAAAGATACTGAGGCTGCAGAGCGCACTGCTTAAGGAAATCGATAAGTATGAAAAGCTTGTGCCTGAAAGATCCCATTTTATAGACTGGGAAAGAGTGCATATAGTGAGCTGCGCTAAGATCTGCTACATGCTGGCAGAGGAGAGAGGCGTTGATCCTATACTTGCATCTGCCGCCGGCGCATGTCACGATTACGGAAGGATAATAACAGGAAAGCAGGAAGGTCATGCGGAGGCAGGATATCTGCCTGTACAGGAATTTTTGAAGAGAACGAAGCTGTTCTCAGATGAAGAGATAAAAGAGATTGCCATAGCTGTTAAAAATCACAGCAAAAAAGCGGAAATAGGATCTCCGCTTGAAGAGATAGTCAAGGATGCAGACGTCCTGGATTTCTATCAGTACGGATACGATGTGGCGAGAAAAGAACAGCAGGATCGACTTGAAAAACTCCTTGGACATAAGGTTGCAGGGCTGAAGTTTTCAGAGGAATAATCCTGGAAAACAAAGAAGATATTTTATGTGAGGAATTATTTGTCAAAACACACAATTTGCAGATATTTCCTACACATAAAACACACAATGTTAGAAGATAATAAAGTGAAATATTTTTTCATAATTCTTTAATAAGCGAGGTAAATTCAATGGGTAACGAAAAACTTTCGGGCAGAGATAAAATGTCCAAAACTGTGGTGATACTTTATATAGCATCAGCGATTATGGGTATATTGTTCATATATATGTTTATAGAAGCGGCTGCATATATAAGCGATTATATGGATTCCTATGGATTATCTTTTGGAGACATGTGGTCTTATGCCGTACAGTACGTACTCAGCAGCTCTGTAAGCTATATAGCATTTGGACTTCTGCTTTTTGCTGCCGGCAGGATACTTGATGTTTTGCAGCGCAGAAAGGCTGTAGGCAGTGAGAACATAACGGAAGAAGTTTCGATAAATCTTATAGAAGAAAAATCCGAAGAAGCGAAAGAAGACAAAGAAGCTAAAAAAGACGAAACGGAAGATGAAGGAACTTCTGCTGAAGTAGCGGACGAAGAAGAAACTGAAGACAAAGCTTCCGAAGAAAATGAAGAAGCTAAAAAAGACGACGAAAAATAAAAGCATAAATTCTGTCGCAGAAAAATTTACCATAAAAGCGAAACCAGCCGTAGCGTTTGCTACGGCTGGTTTTTTTTCAGAAAATTATACGTTATGTAAACCAATATTTTCATATAATAATAGATTTACAGTGTTTGCAGCATATTTTTGTTCTTTTTAAGCAAATATATTATGATAACATATAGTTTTATACGCAAATAAATATTTGTCATAATTTCCTGATCGATTAAATTCTGAAAATAGCCCCTAAAAAGTAGAGTTTTGATAAAAGC
>UQNP01000004.1 GCA_900542385.1 uncultured Eubacterium sp. | reverse complement strand
CATCGGATCCCGCCCGCAGGACCCCTTCTATCTTGCTGAAGAAGACAAGAAAGTTCTGCGCGAAGAAATCTTCCCCTACTGGGAAGGCAAGTCCGTGGACGAATACTGCGAGGCCCAGTACCGCGAAGCCGGTCTGTGGGAACTTTCGGGCGAATCCTACGTGTCCGACTGCTCGTACCACGCCCTCAACGGCGGCGGTGACTCCAACCCCGGCTATGACGTCATCCTGATGAAAAAAGGCATGCTGGACATTCAGCATGAAGCGCAGGAACACCTGACCCACCTGGATTACGCCAATCCTGAAGATATCGACAAGATATACTTCTACAAGTCGGTTATCGAAACCACCGAAGGCGTCATGTGCTATGCAAAGCGCATGTCCGAATACGCCGCCCAGCTTGCGGAAAAAGAACACGATCCCAAGCGCAAGACCGAACTGCTCAAAATTTCCGAGGTCAATGCCCGCGTTCCCGCCCACGCTCCCACCACCTTCTGGGAAGCCATTCAGGCCGTGTGGACCGTGGAATCACTGCTGGTGGTTGAAGAAAACCAGACCGGCATGTCCATTGGCCGCGTTGACCAGTACATGTACCCCCTCTACAAGGCCGATATAGAAGCTGGCCGCATGACCCCCTGCGAAGCTTTTGACCTTGCGGGCTGCATGCTGATCAAGATGTCTGAAATGATGTGGATCACAAGTGAAGGCGGCTCAAAGTTCTTCGCAGGCTATCAGCCGTTCGTAAACATGTGCGTAGGCGGACTGACGAGAGACGGAAGAGACGCTACTAACGAGCTCACTTATCTGCTGATGGATGCAGTAAGACACGTTAAGATCTATCAGCCGTCGCTGGCATGCAGGATCAATAACAAGTCGCCGCAGAAATACATGAAGAAGATCGTTGATGTAGTTCGTTCGGGAATGGGATTCCCGGCGTGTCACTTCGATGATACTCATATAAAGATGATGCTGGCAAAAGGCGTTTCCATCGAAGACGCAAGAGATTATTGTCTGATGGGATGCGTTGAGCCGCAGAAGGCCGGAAGACTGTATCAGTGGACATCCACATCATATACTCAGTGGCCGATCTGTATAGAGCTGGTTCTCAATCACGGAGTACCTCTCTGGTACGGCAAGCAGGTAACACCTGACCTGGGAGATCTGGATCAGTACACTAAATTTGAACAGTTTGATGCTGCTGTAAAAGAACAGATCAAATACGTCACTAAGTGGACTGCTGTAGCTACAGTTATATCGCAGCGTGTTCACAGGGATCTGGCACCGAAGCCGCTTATGTCCATCATGTACGAAGGATGTATGGAAAAAGGTAAGGACGTATCAGCAGGCGGAGCTATGTACAACTTCGGTCCTGGTGTAGTATGGTCAGGTCTGGCAACGTATGCTGATGCTATGGCAGCTATCAAGAAGCTGGTATTCGATGATAAGAAATATACACTGAAGCAGCTTAACGAAGGACTTAAAGCTGACTTCGTAGGATATGAACAGATGCAGGCAGACTGCCTGGCAGCTCCTAAGTATGGAAATGACGATGACTACGCAGATCTGATCGCTGCTGACCTCATCAACTTCACTGAGATGGAGCACAGAAAGTATAAGACTTTATATTCTGTATTGAGCCACGGTACTCTGTCCATTTCCAACAACACTCCGTTTGGACAGATGACAGGCGCTTCCGCAGGAGGAAGAAAAGCCTGGACTCCGCTGTCAGACGGAATCAGCCCGACGCAGGGTGCCGATGTCAACGGACCTACGGCTATCATCAAATCGGTAGCTAAGCTGTCAAACGATAACATGAATATCGGTATGGTACACAACTTCAAGCTGATGGCGGGACTTCTTGATACGCCTGAAGGCGAGAACGGTATCATAACGCTGCTGCGTACGGCATGCGCTTTCGGAAACGGCGAGATGCAGTTCAATTACATGGACAACAATACGCTGCTGGAAGCTCAGAAACATCCGGAACAGTACAAAGACCTGGTAGTTCGTGTAGCAGGATACAGCGCATTCTTTACAGAGCTGTGCAAGGATGTACAGGATGAGATCATAAGCAGAACGATGCTGACTAAATTTTAACGGGAGATGATCGATCTCAGACGGGAGACAAGATAAAATGAGCGATAAGAATTTGATAGAAAGAAAAGCGTTCATATTTAATAAGCAGAAGTACAATATGTATGACGGGCCAGGTGTGAGGACCTTGATCTTCTTTAAAGGATGCCCTCTTAGATGCAAATGGTGTTCCAATCCTGAGGGACTTCAGAGAAAGTATCAGATCATGTTCAAACCGACCACATGTGTCAGCTGCGGATCATGTGTTCCCGTTTGTCCGCAGAAGATACACAGCATATCTGCGGATGGCGTTCATCTGATAGATCGAGACATTGATTGTATTGGGTGCGGCGCCTGCGTGGAGGCGTGTATCCCGGACGCGCTGAAGGTAGCGGGGCAGCAGGAGTCCATATCTTCGCTGATGGAGTACATCGAGCAGGACAGAGCTTTTTATGAGCAGTCAGGCGGCGGTGTAACTCTCGGCGGCGGGGAAGTTACCTCTCAGCCGGAGGCAGCGATAAATTTGCTGATGGCATGTAAGCAGGATGGATTTCATACTGCGATAGAAACTTGCGGCTACGTCAAGAAAGATGTGCTGATGCGATTCGCAGAATTTGTGGATCTCTTCCTGTTTGACCTGAAACATATTGATCCGGAACGTCATTTTGAGCTGACCGGTGTCCGAAACGAGATGATCCTTGAAAACCTTGAAGAACTGATAATGAAGAGACAGCATGTAAAGGTAAGAATGCCGATGCTCAAAGGGATCAACGACAGCGAAGAGGAGATAAGGGGAGTAATAAGGTTCCTGGAGAAATTTAAGGACTTTAAGAACTTTGAAGGAATAGACCTTCTGCCGTACCATAAGCTGGGAGTCAACAAGTACCTCCAGCTCGGCATGGAGTATCCTATCGAAGGCGATCCGAGCCTGTCAGATGAAGATCTCGGCAGGATAGAAGGCTGGATCAGAGAATACAACTTCCCGGTTTCGGTGATCAAACATTAGACGCAAAACAGAAAGGTGATGGATTTTTATGGGCATTATTAATGAAAAGGCCATGGACAGAATTATACAGGAATCCGTACCGGGTAAACAGGTGACCATAGCCCACGTGATCGCGTCTCCGATGTTCGATATATATGAGCGTCTGGGTATTGATGATAAAGGAGCGATAGGGATATTGACCTTATCACCTTACGAAACGGCAATCATAGCAGCTGATATAGCTACGAAGACGGCTGATGTGGAAATCGGTTTTCTGGACCGTTTTACCGGCTCGGTGGTAATATCCGGGGACGTACAGAGTGTGGAAACAGCTCTGAAAGCTGTTACGGATACCCTGTGTAATCTGCTGGACTTTACGACAGTACCGATTACGAGGACATGAAGAGAAAGAGAATTATGGTGATCGGGCCGAAGGGCTGCGGGAAAACGACGCTTGTGAATTTTCTCAATGACTATAAAGGCCCGTTGAAGAGAACGCAGGATACTATATACGGAAAGAACACGATAGATGTCCCCAGCGCTTACATAGAAAACGCCTGGATGTACAAACATATGATAGCCCTGGCGCAGGACGCATGGTGTCTGATCCTGATGGTCGATCAGTCCAGAACGGATGAAGTTTACTCTCATGGATTTGCTAAAGCGTTCAGATGTCCTGTCATAGGAGTTATCAGCAAGAGCGATCTGGCTCGTGAAAACAGAAAGGTGTGCATGAAGCAGCTGGAAACGATAGGCGTGGACAGACCCTATTTCGGTATCAGCGTAATACAAGGGGAAGGGATTAAGGAATTGAAACGTTATTTATTGGAATTGAGGGAAAGGAAAGGGCTCAAATGAAGTTCATAACAGAAGAAGATTTAAGAGACCTTTACAGGAAACAGCCCTTTACGAACTATGACCTGCAGAAAGGAGAACGGCTTACTCCCGGCGCAAGACAGTTTCTTGTGGATCGAGGCATAGATATGTACGACATAGGAGAGAGGAGATCAGTACAGACTGTTAAGCAAACCGGTAAAACTGTGAGCGGCAAACCGGACTGCGGAGAGCAGAGCGGTAAAAAACTGCGATGCAGGATGAGTTCTCTGCGGGCTCTTTTCCTTCTCACCGCCAAGGAACTGTTGACAGAAGATGTGTGCGCATCTCAGCAGCTCATGGGCCTTTTCAGACAACTGGAGGCGCTGAGCAAATTCCCGGAAGGGATATGTGATGCTGCAGATCTTGCATGTATTGCTTGTTCCGGCATTAACGGAGAAAACTTTTCCGGCGGTTTGGGCGACTGTTTTGATATCACTGAATTCCACATGCAGATGGAAAACGGGCGCGAGATGCTTTTGTTGGCCAGACTGAGAAGTGAGACCGAGATACTTGTTATCGAAGTGGAGGAAATGACGGGAGACGATAAGCTGAATCAGCAGCTGGCTGCTAAGCTGAATCAGATCGTCAATGTTCTTTCACAGATGATATGCAAGGCTATGGGAGGTAAAGAATGTCAGAGAAAAGATTAACCTTTGAATACTGTGACAATATGGTGGCCGACTTTGAAAAAGTCATAAAGCATCCTATTCGTGAAAAGACATCTGTCTATTATACGGGCGTCGACCTGGGAACGGCCTGTGTAGTACTTGCCGTCCTTGACGAAAACAAAAGACCTGTAGCGGGAGCATACCGCTATGCCGATGTTGTCAGAGACGGGATGGTAGTAGATTATATAGGTGCTGTTCAGATCGTAAGAGAACTTAAGGAACAGATAGAAGATCAGCTGGATACCGAGCTGATATATGCCGCCGGTGCGATACCGCCTGGAACGGATCTGCTGGACTCGGGAGCTGTAAAGAACGTCATTCAGGGAGCAGGTTTTGAATGCACCAACCTGCTGGATGAATCGACGGCTGCCAATCTGGTTCTCAAGATGAAAAACGGCGCTGTGGTGGATATAGGCGGAGGTACTACCGGTATTTCCATCTTTGAAGACGGAAAGGTGGTATATATAGCCGACGAACCTACGGGCGGAACTCATTTTTCGCTGGTGATAGCAGGAGCTTACGGCAAGTCTTTCAGCGAAGCCGAGCTGTTCAAACGTGACGAGGCAAATCATAAGGAACTGGCACCTGTGATTAAGCCGGTGATAGACAAGGTATCGTCCATCATCAGCAATCACGTTGCAGACCATCGTGTGGATGAGATATCGCTTGTAGGAGGAACGTGCTGCTTTACAGGTATCGAGGAAATGATAGAAAAGCGGACGGGAATATTTACCCATAAGCCGAAAAACCCGATGTTTGTAACACCGCTTGGAATAGCGCTCAGCTGTAAGCAGGAAGAGATGTAACGAGAAAGGAGGTACCGACATGGAGATTAGGATAATAAAGTCACCGTCTCAGGGAACGATAGACATTCTGATGAGGAGGAAAGGCTCTCCCCGTTCGGAAACGCCTCCCGCTATCGATGCTATCGGACTGGTGCAGGGACGAATGATAGAAATGGTGGTTGCCGCTGACATAGCGGAAAAAGCAGTAGGGGTAACGGTAGAAGATATTAGAGGGAGCTGCCCTCAGAATATGATCCTGCTGGCTATCTTCGGAGATACGGCTTCGGTAGAGTCGGCGCTGGCGCAGATAAAGCAGGAAGCGGAAGGAGGCAGATACCTATGATAACGGCAAAACTGATAGATCATATATGGTCCACCAGGAAAGCTGAATCCCTTAACGGTCTCAAGCTTATGCAGGCAGAGATAATAGGAGGGGGAATAGATTCCGGAAAGAAGATCATCGTCGCAGACATCATAAGCGCAGGAATAGGCGACAGGGTCATAGTAGCGACAGGATCTTCTGCAAGACGTATGCTGGGAGATGATAATATCCCGGTAGACGCAGTAGTGGTAGGGATCATAGATGAGAATTGTGAGTTTGAATAAATAGAAGAGAGGTGTGGGTAATGAGTCTTTTAGACCAAATAAAAGATGCAGGCATTATCGGTATGGGCGGAGCAGGCTTTCCTACTCATGCGAAACTCACATCGGAGGCGGAATACATACTTTTAAACGGCGCTGAATGTGAACCTCTTCTGAGGGTAGACCAACAGCTTATGGCCATTTATCCCGATGAGATCATCAAGGGATTGGTAGGAGCCGGTGAATTGGTAAAGGCGAAGAAAGCTATCATCGGTATAAAGAAAAAACACGCCGAAGTGATAGAGCTTCTTGAAGAGCGCATCGCTGCGCTGGGGTTTAAAGACAAGGCCGAAGTAAAACTGCTGCCTGATATATATCCGGCGGGAGATGAGCAGGTGCTCGTGTATCAGCTGACTGGAAGAGTAGTTCCGGAGACAGGTATACCGATCATGGTTGGCTGTGTCGTAATCAATTCGGAAACTGCGTTGAACATATACAGGGCTTCGCAGGGACTTCCGGCAACGGAAAAGTATATCACCGTCGCAGGAGATGTGCCTATAAGGCTGACGGTAAAGGTTCCGGTGGGCACACCGGTGATCGATGTGCTGAAATTAAGCGGCATAGAAGACTTCAGTGATTACGCGGTTATAGGCGGCGGTCCTATGATGGGACCTGTGCTGGCGGATATCAGCGGATTCATAACGAAGAAGGATAAGGGATTCGTGATCCTGAAAAAAGATCACTTCCTTATAAGAAAGAAGACCGTGACAAAAGAGCAGGCAAGAAGAGTTAACAGAGCTACCTGCGAACAGTGCAGGATGTGTACCGACATGTGTCCGAGATATTTGCTTGGACACAATATGCAGCCTCACAAGATGATGCGTATACAGAACTATTCCATCAATGATATGGAAAGCATAAAGACAGCTCAGCTGTGCTGTCAGTGTAATATGTGCGAGTTGTTCGCATGTCCGGCCGGACTTCATCCAAAGATGGCAAATCTTCATTTCAAGGATGTTCTGGCAGAACAGAATGTGAAATATAAGCCGGAAAAAACGGAGTTCACCGCCAGATCGGTGAGAGAATATCGACTGGTGCCGAGCAAGAGGCTGATCGCCAGACTGGGATTGAGAGATTTTGATCTTCCGGCTCCGATGACGGAGGTGGAAATGAAGCCGGAGACGATACGAGTGCAGACCAGGCAGCATGTGGGAGCTCCCGCTGAGCCGACAGTATCGGCGGGGCAGCAGGTTCAGGCTGGTCAGATGATCGGCAGGATACCGGAAGGAAGCCTTGGAGCCTGCATACACTCCAGCATCGACGGTACGGTTTCGGAGGTTACTCCGGATTACATTGAAATAAGGAGGAAATAAGATGGTAAGAGCGATAGGAATGGTTGAGTTCAACAGCATCGCCAGGGGAATATACGCGGCCGACCAGATGGTAAAGATATCTGAAGTCGAGATCGTTACGGCATCGAGCACATGTCCTGGCAAGTATATTGCCATCGTTCACGGCGATGTAGCAGCCGTTGAGGATTCCGTCCGAATCGGAGAGAGGATGGCAGAGGAATTCTTTGTGGATTCCATCGTTATCCCAAATGTAGACCCGGGCGTATTCCCTGCGATAACTGGAGCGACTATGCCGGATCATATACAGGCTGTCGGCATTATGGAATCGTTTTCGCTGGCGACGATGATCATCTGCGCTGATCAGATACTGAAGGCGGCGGAGCTCGAGCCGATAGAGCTGAGACTGGGTAACGGTCTGGGCGGAAAAGCGTATTTCACCTATACAGGTGATGTGGCTTCTGTAAAGTCCGGAACGGATGCCGGAGAAGCCATAGCAAAGGAGAAAGGACTGCTGGTAAATTCGGAAGTTATACCTTCTCCTTCAGATTTGATAATACCAACTCTTCTGTAAGTTGTGTATTACCATAGATTATCAATTATTGTTCAAGCAGTGCGATAGATGAAAGGATGTGGACACATGAAAAGACTGATTTGTGCAAAGGATGTCGAAGCTTTGGCACAGCAGGGTCAGAAAGTGATGTGCATCGACGCGGATACACTTATAACGCCATCTGCACGTGACGCGGCAAGCGCGGCGGGGATAGAATTCCGCACCGGAGATCCTCAGAGTGAATGCTGCGGTACATCACAGGGGACTCATGCATGCGAGCCTGCGACAAACGGAGGCATAGACAGCGAAGTAATTTATAACGCGCTCAAAAAACTTATGGATAAAGGCATGCTGGGAAGCGTGATGAGCTCCATAGGACAGGATGTATCGTATGTATCCGAAGGTGACCGTGACGGCATGGTGAAGCTGGTAAGAAGCAGCACCGCGAAGTGGGAGCCTCTTGATACGGGAAACCCATCCGATAAAGTGTTCTATAATGAGCTTATAGGAGCAGACGACAACTCGGCGATGAATGCAGGTTTCATGACTATTGAAAACTGCAGCTTCCCTTGGGATGTTGCCTGCCAGGAAATCTATTATGTTGTTGAAGGAACCTTGACGGTGGAAAAGGAAGGCCAGATATTTACGGCTAACCCTGGAGACTGCCTCTTCTTCCAGAACGGGGCAAAGCTCACCTTTGGGTCACCAAATTACGTCAAGGTGTTCTACGCCACTCACTAATGATAAGGAGGTCAGTAAATGGAAGCATTGGGAATGATAGAGACCTATGGTCTCGTACCCGCCATAGAAGCAGCCGACGCGATGCTTAAGGCCGCTGAGGTAAGACTTCTTGAGCGAACTTTTGTTAAAGGCGGACTCGTTACCATTACCGTGACGGGAGACGTAGCCGCAGTAAAGGCTTCGGTTGATGCAGGAGCTGCTGCAGCTGACAGACTGGGCGAACGCTGCCTGGTAACTCAGCACGTAATACCTAGACCGCACGTTGAAGTGGGTCAGACAATCGTCAACTCAACTCCGTTAGCAGAGCTGAGAGAGAAGGAAGAAAGCTCGGATGATGATGAGGTGGGCCCCAAACGAGGCGTAACGGAAGAAACTAAGGAAACAGCGGACGCTGAAGAAACAAAAGAAACAGAAGAGCCGAAAGCGGAAGAAGCTGATGCATTGAGATCTGTGACGGAGGCGGAAACCATTGCGAAAGATGATATTGATCGACTGGTTGAAACCTACGGTCTTGAAAAGACCATGGAAGCTCTGAGCAAGTGCAGAGTGGTCAAACTGAGAAATCTGGCGAGAGGTTATGAAAGCCTGGAAATAGCCGGAAGAGAGATCTCAAAGGCAAATAAGACTACGCTGCTGGAGGAATTCAGAAAATATTACAGCAATTAAAGTTAAATGAAGCGAATAGTGATATTCCGCACATAAAAACAAAAAAGGAGGTGCCATAGCATGCAGAACATCGATTATGATCTGCGTTCTGTTCAGGAAGCGAGAGACCTGGCGAGATTGGGACAGATCGCCACAGAAAGGATAGCGAATTACAACGAAGAACAGATCGACAGAATCATACGAAATATGGTGCGCGTTGCCGAAGAAAATGCAGTTTCTCTGGCCCAGATGGCTGTTGAGGAGACGGGATTCGGTAAAGTGGCAGACAAGACTTACAAAAATCACATGGCTTCGACGTTATTGTACGATGCTATCAAGGACATGAAAACTATCGGAATAATCAGTGAGGATCCAGTAGCAAGGACTATGGATGTAGCAGATCCGGTTGGACTTCTGATGGGTATCGTTCCATCTACTAATCCGACATCTACAGCGATATTCAAGTCCATCATCGCTATCAAGGCGAGAAATGCTATCGTATTTTCACCGCATCCGTCAGCAGTTAAATGTACGCTTAAAGCAGCTACACTGATGCGTGACGCTGCGGTAGAAGCGGGAGCTCCTGAGAATATAATCGGATGTATCTCGATGCCTTCCATGCCGGCTACTGATGAGCTGATGCATTCGAAGGAAGTAAAGATGATCATCGCTACAGGCGGCCCGGGAATGGTAAAGGCTTCCTACAGTGCTGGAAAACCGGCTCTGGGCGTAGGAGCCGGAAACTCCCCTGCTTACATCGAAAGAACTGCTAATGTTCAGCAGGCGGTAACGAACATAATCGCCAGCAAGACTTTTGACTACGGTACTATATGTGCTTCGGAGCAGTCCATCATCTGCGAAGAATGCAACAAAGACGCCGTAATAGCTGAACTCAAGAAGCAGGGTGCATATTTCATGTCGCCGGAAGAAACGGATAAGGTTTGCAAACTGCTGTTTAAAAACGGACACGCTATGAACGCAAAGTTCGTAGGCAGATCACCGCTTAAGATTGCAAGCGCTGCCGGAATCTCCGTTCCGGAGAACACTACAGTCCTCGTAGGACCTCAGGGCGGCGTAGGAGAAGGATATCCTCTTTCATACGAAAAACTGACAAGCGTATTGGCCTTCTATGTTGTTAAAGACTGGCATGAAGCCTGCGAGCTGAGCATCGAGCTTCTGCAGAACGGTATAGGTCATACGATGAGCCTTCATACAGAAGATAAGAATGTGGTTCTCGAGTTCACGAGAAAGCCTGCTTCAAGAATACTGGTAAATACCGGAAGCAGCATGGGTGGTACAGGAGCCAGCACGGGATTGCTGCCATCCTTTACTCTCGGATGCGGAACATGGGGCGGAAGCTCTGTTTCCGAGAACGTAAGCCCTATCCATCTTGTAAACATCAAGAAAGTTGCTTACGGAACTAAGAACTGCTCTACGCTGGCAGCTGATGACCCTACGTTCAATCATCCTGAGCTGAACAACATCGCTGCTCCTGCATATGGAGGAACTGTAAACGCATCACCGGCTCCTGCCGCTTGCGCAGCACCGGCATCCGTACAGTCCCCTGCAAACAGCGGATCAATGTCGGCATATTTGTCACCGGCAGATTACCAGAACAACAGCGGTATTTCCTACGGTGTAGGATGCAACAGCTGCAGCAGCAACAATCAGGCTCCGGCTGCAAGCGATCAGCCGATAGATACGGCTCAGCTGAACAGCATGATCGAAGCTCTGGTAAAAGCGATGAAGGGAGAATAAGATATGGCAAGCAAGGAGTACGAAGCAGTCCTGAAAATGCTGCTTGAAGCTGTGCAGACTGCTAACGGCAACAGGGCAAAGGACCCGGATGAAGTTCCGGTAGGGATTTCAAACCGCCATGTACACCTTTCTCAGGCCGATCTGGAGATGCTGTTCGGAACAGGATATCAGCTCACACCGATAAAAGATCTGTCACAGCCTGGACAGTTCGCCTGCAAGGAGACTGTTACCATATGCGGACCTAAGGGCGCTATAGAAAAGATCAGAGTGCTGGGACCTGTGAGAAGCAAATCGCAGATAGAGATATTGGCGGGAGACGGATTCAAGCTTGGAATAAAAGCACCGGCGAAGCTGTCAGGTGATCTGGCGGGAACACCGGGAATCACGATAGTCGGCCCTAAGGGCAGTGTTCAGACAGCCGAAGGCGTGATCGTGGCTCAGAGGCATATACATATGACTCCTCAGGATGCACAGGCTTACGGCGTACACGATGGACAGATCGTGAAAATCAGTGTAGACGGCCCGAGAGGCGGAATCTACGGAAATGTGGCTATAAGAGTTACGGATACATCGGCTCTTGACTGCCACATCGATACGGAAGAAGCGAACGCTATGGGCGTTGGCTCATCAACAAAAGTTAAAATTATTAAGTAAAATAAAATCAATAAGTTATATTTTTGAGAAATCAATTTTATATCAGGGAGGAAATTAAAATGACTAAGAACGAAGCATTGGGAATGATCGAAACTAAAGGTTTGGTAGGCTCAATCGAGGCTGCAGATGCTATGGTAAAGGCTGCTAACGTATATCTTATCGGTAAAGAATTCGTAGGCGGAGGACTCGTAACAGTCATGGTAAGAGGTGACGTAGGTGCTGTAAAGGCTGCTACAGATGCTGGTGCTGCTGCTGCTCAGAGAGTAGGCGAACTGCTGTCAGTACACGTTATCCCACGTCCTCATGCAGAAGTTGAAGATATACTTCCGCAGAAATAAGCTGAAACGCTTAAAAGGCAGATAATTGGGAGGTGGATATGCGAGATATCCACCTCTCGCTATATAACGGAAACAGTAAGGTTTTAAGGTTTATCGGAGAATTGGTAAAATGAACGGAAAACAAAAGATCTGCAATGATGCCGATATTAGTTTGAAGAATTACATAGAGTGTTTTGACTGTAATATATCCCATCACAGGATGGTAAACCAGGAAAATAAGTGCGGCTATGGGCTGGAGGGAGTTTGCTGCAGATTGTGTTCCAATGGACCATGCAGGCTTTCACCGGCAAGACCGAAAGGCGTCTGCGGCGCGGATGCGGACACGATAGCTGCGAGAAATTTCCTGCGGCAGGTAGCTGCGGGATCCGGATGTTATATCCATGTAGTGGAAAATGCTGCCATGGAGCTGGCGGAGATAGCTTCAAAGAGGGCTCCTATCAAGGGAGAAAAGGCGCTGAACCGTCTGGCGAGCGCACTTGGCATCGATGCTTACAGCAATTGGGAAAAGGCCGGTAAGATCGCTGAGATGGTATTGAAAGATCTGAGGAGACCTATCGGTGAAAAGGCTGAACTTATCGAAAAAATAGGGTATCCAAAGAGAGTTGAAGCATGGAAGGATCTCGGGATAATGCCGGGGGGAGCGAAGGATGAGGTTTTCAATGCTGTCGTAAAGACATCCACAAACCTCAATTCGGATCCGGTAAATATGCTTCTTCATTGTCTCAGACTGGGGATATCGACCGGTATATACGGACTCGTCCTTACCAATATGCTCAATGACATAATCATGGGAGAGGCCGAGATAGGATTTGATCCGGTAGGGTTGAGGACTATAGATCCCGAATATATCAACATCATGATCACAGGACACCAGCATGCGTTCTTTGGAGATTTGGAAGAATATCTCGCAGGCCGGGAAGCAGTAAAAGCCGCTGAACAGGCTGGAGCGAAGGGTATAAAAATCGTAGGCTGCACCTGCGTAGGACAGGATTTTCAGCTCAGAAAGGCGGCGGGGACAGGCGTTTTCTGCGGCCATGCCGGAAACAACTACACCAGTGAAGCCGTATTGCTGACGGGATGTGTGGATCTCGTAGTCAGTGAGTTCAACTGTACGCTTCCTGGTATAGAACCGATCTGTGACGAGCTGAATATACCTCAGATATGTTTGGACGATGTGGCGAAGAAAGCCAATGCTGAGTATGTGAAATACAGCTATAAAGAGAGAAGAGACATCAGTAAGAGGATCGCTGACGCTGCGGTAAAAGCATACGGCCAGAGAAAATCGAGGAGAAATAATCCGATGAAAGATCACGGATATCCTGACGCAATAACAGGTGTGACGGAAGTTACTCTCAAAGAATTCCTCGGAGGAAGCTACGGACCTTTGATCGATCTGATAAAGCAGGGTAAGATCAAGGGTATCGCCGGAGTAGTAGGCTGCTCAAATCTGAGAGCGAAGGGTCATGACGTGTTCACCGTAGAACTGGCAAAGGAACTGATTGCCAAGGATATAATCGTATTGTCGGCAGGATGTACCTGCGGCGGACTGGAAAATTGCGGTTTGATGAGTCCGGCAGCAGCAGAACTGGCAGGACCGGGGCTAAAAGAAGTATGCCAGAGTCTTGGTATACCTCCGGTACTGAACTTCGGACCGTGCCTTGCTATAGGCCGAATGGAAGCAGTCGCAGGAGAGATCGCAGCAGAACTGGGAATAGATATACCTCAGCTTCCTGTAGTGATCTCAGCTCCTCAGTGGCTTGAAGAGCAGGCGCTGGCTGACGGTGCATTTGCGCTGGCTCTCGGATTTACGCTTCATCTGGGATTGCCGCCTTTCGTAACAGGCAGTCCTGTTATACTGGATGTTCTCACTGAACAGATGAAAAGCCTTACGGGAGGAAAGCTGATCGTGGATACAGATATCAAATCTGCCGCTAACCAGCTTGAATCTGTAATAATGGATAAGCGAGAGGGTATAGGCTTGTAGAAAGGTGGGAGATTATGAGTGCTGAACGATATGACAGATACGTATCTGTCTCCGGCAACAACCCGGCTATCGTGAAAAACCCTGATCTGTGCGTGGCCTGCGGACATTGTCTGGCAGTATGTCAGGAGCAGATCGGAGTATCGGGGAAAACATGGGAGATCCCGGGAGCCGAAGCGGAAAACAACTGCATAGGCTGCGGTCAGTGCAGCGCAGCATGTCCGGAAGAAGCGATAAAGCTCAGATCGGAGATCGACATGGTTAGAGCAGCTGTGAATGATCCGTCGAAGACCGTTATTTTTTCCACGTCACCTTCTGTCCGTGTCGGTATAGGAGATGCTTTTACCGATGTGGCAGGAACTTATTCGGAAGGAAAGATGGTTTCGGCAATAAAAGATCTGGGAGCGGATTACGTGCTTGACGTGACATTTTCCGCAGATCTCACTATTATTGAAGAGGGATGCGAACTCATAAGCCGAATTCTGACCGGGAGCGGACCGCTGCCGCAGTTTACAAGCTGCTGTCCTGCCTGGGTGAAATACGTGGAAGAGTATTACCCTGAATACATTCCGAATCTCTCGTCAGCTAAAAGTCCTATAGGGATGCAAGGCGCGACGATAAAGACTTATTTTGCCGCCAAGATGGGGCTGAATCCCCTCAATATCGTAACGGTGAATGTTACTCCGTGTACGGCGAAGAAAGCTGAGATAAGGCGTCCGGAGCTAAACGACGCGGGAAAACTGCTTGGCAGACCGGATATGCGTGATAACGATTACGTTATCACGACTAAAGAGCTGGCTCAGTGGATGGATGAAGACGGCATTGAATTTGAAAGTCTGCCGGACAGCGATTTTGATTCCATGCTTGGAAAAGGTTCAGGCGCCGGAGTGATTTTCGGAAACACGGGAGGAGTTATGGAGGCGGCGCTGAGAATGGCGTACGGAAGCCTTACTGGAAGAAAACCTCCTGAAGCTCTTTTCGATCTGGAACCTGTGCGCGGTATGCAGGGTGTTAAGGAAGCCTCTGTAGATATAGACGGAACGGTAGTGAAAGTAGCGGTAATATACGGAACAGCTAACGCAGCTGAATTCCTTGAAGGCGATATTTCCGGATATCATTTCATTGAGGTAATGACGTGTCCGGGCGGATGTATAAGCGGCGCGGGGCAGCCTCAGATGAACAGGATACCGGTAACGAACGATATAAGGCTCAGCAGGATAAAGAGCATGTACAGCGAAGATGCGTCTATGAGTCTGAGAAATTCTGTGGATAATCCTGAAGTAAACCGGGTATATGCAGAGTTTTACGGAAAGCCTCTGGGAGAACTTCCGGAGAAACTTCTTCATACGAGTTATCAGGCGAAAAATCCGTCGATGACGGTAGATTCAGGAAACAGAGGGAGTTGGTAAGGAATGAAAAATTTCAGTATAAGTACAAATGTGTATTTTGGAGAAAACGCCCTTAGCATTTTGGATGAAATAAAGGACGGGAGCGTGCTTATCGTATGCGATGAGTTCATGGAATCCTCTGGGATCGTAGATAAGATAAAAGAACACCTCGCTTCATGCCGGGTATACGTATTTTCAAAGGTGATCCCGGACCCGCCTATTGAGATAGTATCGGAAGGCATCAAGTGTCTTTCGGAATGTGGCGCTGACATAATGATCGCGGTAGGAGGCGGCTCGTCCATAGATGCGGCTAAAGCAATAAGAGAGCTGGCAGGGCGTCTGGGGATCGCCAGGATCGATGAATGTTACGCTATCCCGACGACAAGCGGTACAGGATCGGAAGTTACAAGATTTTCTGTTATTACCGACGCCAATAAGGGTATCAAGTATCCGCTGGTAAATGATTCTCTGCAGCCAATGGTGGCTATACTGGATCCGGAACTGGTGGAAAGCGTACCGCCGGCTATCACCGCGGATACAGGCATGGATGCACTGACTCATGCGCTGGAGTCCTATGTTTCCACGGATTCCAATGATTTTACAGATGCCCTTGCGGAGAAAGCGGTGACGCTGCTTGTGAAGTTCCTTCCTTTCGCGTACGCCCATGGAGATGATCTCGAAGCAAGAGAAAAGGTGCATAACGCCGCATGTCTTGCTGGTATGGCTTTCAATAAAGTAGGACTGGGGATCTGCCACAGTATTGCCCATACTGTAGGTGGAAAATTCCATATTTCTCATGGCAGGAGCAATGCTATGTTACTGCCTTATATCATCGAATTCAATGCTCACTTGGACGGGCCTGAAGAGACTTTATGCGCCCGCAAGTATCAGCGTATGGCGAAGCTGATAGGTATTCCTTACAGTAATGTTCCGCTGGCTGTAAACAGCCTTGTGAGGAAGATCAGAGAAATGAACAGGCTTTTCGGAATCCCGGAAAACTTGAAAAAACTCAATATCAGCAGAGCTGATGTGATGAAAGTTAAAGATCAGATGACATCGGCAGCTATGAATGATATCTGTACTAAGACGAATCCAAGAGCCGTTACCGTTGATGATCTGGAAAAAATCATCGGAAAGATAGCACCAATGTAGTGCAGATGCTGCAGAATGTTATTTTAAAATCTTGTTTTTACGATAAATTCCCGAAGGTTTTACCCTTCGGGAATTGCTTTTTCTTTCTGGCGGGTTTAGAAGATATTGCTTTCGGGCAAATCAAAAAGCAGTATTGACATCTTAAAAAGCAAGTGATAATATAATGCCATATCAATAGTACAAACCGAAGACGAGGAAGTAAAACTGAGGTACGGTTTCGAAGAGAGTCCGGGATGGTGGGATCCGGATAAATGCAGTTTCAGTAAATGGGCCTCTGAGGGCGAGGTGAAAGGAAGACAAAGGTTTACGAGTAGCTGAGACGTGATGCCGGCGTAACGGGCAGGGAGTGTGACGGCACTCTGCAGAGAGAATGCGATATGCATTAAACAAGGTGGCACCGCAGGCTAACGCTTGTCCTTGAGTAAGGATAAGCGTTTTTTTATGTCCTGCCCAAATCTTTGATTTGGCGCGCAGGACAAACGCAAAGACCGCAGCGCTTCAGCGCGTGGCGGTCTACTGTGGAAAATGTCCTGCCCAAATCTTCGATTTGGCGCGTAGCAGGTGCTCTTTGCAGGGACTCCTGAATATCAGAATATCCACAGGATGCAAAGAAAGAGAGGAAGAAAATGAAGAAAAAAACTTTAGGCGTTTTGATGGCTGTGCTTATGGCGATGACCGTACTGTTTACGGGATGCGGCGGGGGAAGCAGCAGCGGCGGAGACGATGTAATCAAGATCGGACTTGTTCAGCTCGTTGAACATACGTCGCTTGACCAGATAAGAGAGTCTATAATCGATCAGCTTGAAGAAGAGGGTTATGTAGACGGAGAGAATATCGAGATAGACTATCAGAATGCACAGAATGAACAGTCAAACCTGAAAACTATATGCCAGGGGTTCGTTGCAGATGACGTTGATGTGATAATCGCTATTACTACACCGGCGGCGCAGGTAGCGATGGGCGAGACGGATGAAATACCTATCGTATTTTCGGCAGTGACCGATCCGGTCGCATCGGAAGTAGTAGCAGATCTTGAAAATCCGGGCGGAAATGTTACAGGAACTTCAGATGCCATTTCAGTCGATCAGATAATGTCGCTGGCTGATGAAATCACACCTGGATACAAAACTATCGGAGCGCTTTACAATTCGAGCGAAACAAATTCAGTATCCGTAGTTGAGGATCTTAAAGAATACGCCGAAGCAAACGGGCTTAAAGTTGAAGAAGCTGCAATAACCAGCGCTAATGAGATCCAGCCGGCAGCACAGAATCTTGCGAAAAAATGTGATATAGTTTTCTCACCTATAGACAATACGGTAGCTTCTTCCATAGCAACTGCCAACGATGTGTTCATAGAAAACAAGATACCGTTTTATGTTGCAGCTGATTCAATGGTAAAGGACGGCGCATTGGCTACATGCGGTATAAATTATGAAGAACTCGGCCAGGAAACGGCAAACATGGCTATAGAGATAATAAACGGCGGAGATCCTGCTTCAATGCCTGTAAAGACTATGGAAGATCTGGGAGTATACATCAACAGCGAAACAGCGGACAGCTTAGGAATAGAGATACCTCAGTCAGTACTCGACAGAGCAACTGATCTTGCTAAAGAAGATTTATAAGTTTTAAAGGAAGATTTGCAGTATGTTAATAGTTACTTTACTTGAAGCGTTAGAACTGGGGCTGATATATTCAATATTGGCCCTGGGCGTATTTTTATCATTCAGGACTCTCAATACTCCTGATTTGACAGTTGACGGCAGCATAGTTACAGGTGCTGCGATTTCTGCGGTCATGTGCACGGCAGCGGCGGAAATGTCTCCGGCAGTTCAGGGGCTGGTGTGTGTTGCAGGACTTTTACTGGCATTTGTTTTCGGCATGGGTGCAGGAGCGATAACTGCTCTGCTCAATACAAAATTGAAAATACAGCCGCTTTTGGCAGGTATACTTGTGATGCTGGGTATATATTCAATAAATCTGCGTATACAGGGAAAAGCAAATGTAAACCTGACGTCAACGCCTACTATCTATGATATGGCAGAGGAAAAACTCGGCGGTTTCCAGTGGAGCTCAATAATCCTGGGCATCATAATAGCAGTAATAATAATATTGCTCATGTACGGCTTTCTCAAGACCCGTAAGGGGTTTGCGCTGAGGGCAACAGGAGACAACGAGGAAATGGTAAGAGCCGCAGGCATAAGCAGCGACAACATGAAGCTGCTCGGTCTTTCGGTATCCAATGGACTTGTAGGACTTGCCGGAGGGCTTCTTGCACAGTATCAGGGATATTCGGATGTAGGCATGGGAACAGGAATGGTAGTCATAGGACTTGCCTCTGTTATCATAGGTGAGGTGCTCTTTGGAACGAAGAGCCTCATGAGGAGACTTGTAGCAGTGGCTCTGGGAGCTATAGTATACAGGATGGTAATAGGTGTGGCTCTTTATCTCGGTATGCCGCCTACAGACCTCAAGCTGGTTTCGGCGGTCATCGTTACGATAGCTCTTGCTATGGGAATGATGGGAGAAAGTTTCTCCTTCAGATCATTTAGAAAAAAGACCGCGAAGGGGGATGGAGGAAAATGATAAAAATAGAAAAACTCACTAAAACCTTTGGTAAGGGAACGATAAATGAGATGAAAGCTCTCGACGAAGTGGATTTTCACGGAAAAGCGGGAGATTTCATAACTATAATAGGAAGCAATGGCGCAGGCAAATCCACTCTGATGAATTCTATCGCAGGTGTTTTCCCCGTTGACAGCGGCAAAGTTATTCTTGACGGCAACGATGTAACGAAGCTTGCAGAGCACAGGAGGGCGAAGTATATAGGACGTGTATTTCAGGATCCGATGAAAGGCACGGCATTTGACATGACCATAGAAGAGAACCTTTCCATTGCATACAACAAGATGCGAAAGAGGGGACTGCAGCCGGGCATAAGCAGAGCGGACAGAGATCTTTTCCGGGAAAAACTCAGTCTGCTCAAAATGGGACTTGAAGACAGAATGAAAGAAAAGGTACGGCTTCTTTCCGGAGGTCAGAGACAGGCGCTTACGCTGTTCATGGCGGTCATAGCAAAACCGAAGCTGCTGCTTTTAGATGAGCATACGGCTGCCCTCGATCCTTCGGCTGCTCAGAAAGTCCTTGAGCTTACGGATTATTTCGCAGATGACGAAAATATGTGCACGATGATGATCACCCATAATATGAAAGCTGCTCTGGAGCATGGCAACAGGACGATACTTATGGAGTCGGGACGCATAGTCATGGATATAACAGGTAAAGAACGCGATGAAATGACTGTGGAAAAACTCGTTGAAAAATTTGAAATAGATAACGACAGGATGCTTTTGTAGTGCGCGCAGCACGATACTGATGCAGAGATTAGATCAGCAGATGTGAAATACATATACTCACGTCTGCTGATTTTGCTTATTTATTTTTACAGCGGGAAATGGTATACTAAAAAAACGATATGCGTATAAATACCATATTTGATTTAAGGAGGAAAGGATTTTGAGACGTAATTTAGATATTTCAATGTGGATACTTATCGCCTTGCTGGCGTTTACTTCGATAAGAACGGGCGCGTTCAGCGATCCTATGGGCTGGCTTATGGATAAGTTATTGCTTTTGCCGGGAATAGTGCTGGGACTTTCAATGCATGAATATGCTCACGCAAAGGTGGCGTATAAGCTGGGAGATCCTACCCCTAAGATGCAGGGACGCGTTACGGCAAATCCTATGGCGCACATAGATCCTCTGGGATTTGCGGCGTTGATATTCGTCGGCTTTGGATGGGGCGTTCCGGTGCAGATAAATCCGGCTAATTTTAAAAAGCGAAGACGGGATGAACTTCTGGTATCAGTGGCGGGAGTTGCGATGAACCTTGTGATAGCTGTGGTATTTGCTCTGATTGCACGAATGCTGATAGTTGTTTTGGGATATGAATTCCTGTCGGGAAGCTTCGGATATGTGCTGTGGATGGTAGTCATAGATGTGATAATAATAAATCTTGCTCTTATGATATTCAATCTGATACCTTGTCCGCCTCTCGACGGATTTTCCATAATATCCGAAATATTCAACATCAAGCATACTGATTTTTACTGGACTCTTTATCGTTATGGAAACTGGATACTCGTAGGACTTATAGTGTTCAATATAACGGGAATGATACTTTCGCCATGTCTCAACTTCCTTTACAATCTGTTGAGCACATGGATAATATTTTAGCGCAGGAGAAGATTATGACTGATTATCTTGAAAAACTAAACAAAGAACAGAAAGAAGCGGCTGCATATACTGAAGGGCCGCTCCTTATTTTGGCGGGCGCCGGAAGCGGGAAAACCAGCACCATGACTCACAGGATAGCTTATATGATAGCTGAAAAAAATGTGAATCCATACAATATACTGGCTGTGACTTTTACAAACAAAGCCGCTAAAGAAATGAGGGACAGGGTGGAGAGCCTCATAGGGTCGTGTTCGGATATGTGGATACTGACCTTTCATTCGGCGTGTCTCAGAATACTTAGGATGCATGCGGATGTGCTTGGATACGGCAGAGATTTTGCGGTCTATGATCCGACGGACCAGAAGACTCTGATAAAAAACATTTCAAAGGAAATGAATATAGATACTAAGAAATTCACCCCGTCGTATTTTCTTTCAATAATCGGCAAGTGCAAGGAACAGAGAGTGTCTCCTGAAGATTACAGGAAGATAAACGGGGACGATATCAAAAACGAGACCGTATGTAAAGTATACGAAAGATACGAAAGAACTTTAAAGAAAAACAATGCGATGGATTTTGACGATCTGCTGCTCAATGCTGTAAAGCTGTTCGAACGGGATGAAACAGTGCTTTTAAAGTATCAGAACAGATTCAGATACATAATGGTAGATGAATATCAGGATACAAACCAGCTTCAGTATATGTTTGTCAAGATGCTGGCAGAGGCGCATAACAACATATGTGTAGTAGGTGATGACGATCAGTGTATATATCAGTGGAGAGGCGCCGATATACGCAATATATTGGAGTTTGAAAAGGATTTCGATGACGTAAAAGTCGTGAAGCTTGAACAGAATTACCGATCTACTTCAACCATACTTGAAGCGGCGCATTCCGTCATAGAAAACAACAGGAGCAGGAAGAAGAAGAAACTGTGGACACAGCGAGGCTCGGGAGAAAAAATAACCTACTACCGGGGAAGCGACGAACGGGATGAAGCGTATTTTGTGGCGGGAGAGATAAACAGACTGAAGACGAATGACAGGAAATACAGCGATTTTGCCATACTTTACAGAACCAATTCCCAGTCGAGAACTTTTGAAGAAGCGCTGTCCAGACGCGATATACCGTACAGAGTCCTTGGAGGACTGAGATATTACGACAGAAAAGAAATAAAGGATATGATGTGCTATATGCGTCTCGTGCAGAACAATGCAGATGATCTGGCGCTTATGAGAGTGATAAATGAGCCTAAAAGAGGGATCGGAGGCAAAACCATCGAAAAGCTGAGAGCGTTGTCTAATGTAAGAGGAGAAAGCCTGTTTCAGACGCTTCTGGATGATGAAGTTACCGGCTCGTTTTCGGGAAAAGTGTCCTCCAATATAAGAGAATTTGCGGAGATGATCAGACAGTTTTCGGAAGAGCAGAGCAACTTGAGAGTTTCCGATCTTTATGACGGACTTCTTGTGAAGTCAGGATATCTGAAAGCGCTTGAAGATCAAAACACGCTGGAAGCGGAAAGCCGTATAGAAAATCTTATGGAGTTCAAATCGGTAATATACGATTATGAAAAGGATGATCCGGATATAACACTGGCGGAATTCATGGAAAGAATAGCGCTGCTGGCGGAAGTGGATAATCATGATTCCGATGAGAACGCGGTAGTGCTCATGACTATGCACAGTGCAAAGGGACTTGAATTTCCCTTTGTTTTCATGCCGGGGATGGAAGACGGATTGTTCCCGGGATGGCGTGCCCTTGACAGAGAAGACGGACTTGAGGAGGAACGCAGACTGTGTTACGTGGGAATAACGAGAGCTAAGGAGCGTCTATGGCTTACAAGTGCGGAACAGAGGACTCTATACGGTAAAACGGATTATACGAGGGAATCACAGTTTTTAAGAGAGCTGGATAAAAAACTGATAACAGGGGATGCTGTATTTGAGAAGAAAAAAACCAGCAATGCAGCCTTTACGGACGGAGTAAGATCGCCTGAGCCTTTCAGACCTTTTGATCAGCTGAAGTATGCCAGACAGCAGACGAAAAAAACAGCCGATATGATGACACAGGATATAAATGAAGGTGACAGAGTATCCCATCCGAAGTTCGGAGAAGGGTTGGTGCTGGAATGTGACGGCAAAATAGCTTCGGTCGAATTTGATTCGGGAGTGAAAAAACTTGCAGTAGGCTTTGCGCCTATCAAAAAAATACAAGCGTAGATGAAAAGGAAGACGGATATGGATGACAAGAGACGTTTGATGGAAGAAAAAGCAGCTCTGCTCAATGAAGCTTCGAAGGCATACTATCAGGATGACCGGGAGATAATGTCAAACCAGGAATATGACAGGATATACGATGAACTTGAAGCGCTTGAGAAAGAAACCGGTATAGTGCTGGCGTCAAGTCCCACGGCAAAGGTGGGATATGCGGCAGTAGATACTCTTCCCAAGGAAAGACATCCTCAGCCTATGCTTTCTCTCGATAAGACTAAAGATACACAGGCTCTCAAAGAGTGGCTCGGAGATAAACAGGGACTTTTGTCATGGAAGCTTGACGGACTCACCATCGTATTGACGTATAGTAGCGGAAAACTTGAAAAAGCTGTTACCAGAGGAGACGGCACAGTAGGTGAAGTCATCACCAATAATGCAAAGGTATTCGACAATATTCCCCTTGTGATACCGGAAAAGGGCGAGGTGGTCATCAGAGGGGAAGCGGTGATAAGCTATAAAGATTTTGAAGATATAAACAGGACTATAGGAGATGCTGACGCCAAGTATAAAAATCCGAGGAATCTTTGCAGCGGTACTGTAAGGCAGCTCAACAATGAAATAACGGCGAAAAGACATGTAAAATTCTACGGGTTTCATCTTGCCGGAGGCGGAAGTTTCACTACGAGACGCGAACAGATGGAGTTCATGAAGTCTCAGGGATTTGAAACAGTGGAATACGTGCTGACGGATGCAGGGAAAATAGAAGAGGATGTTGCTCGTTTTGAAAAAAATATAGAGAATCTGCCGGTGCCTTCCGACGGACTGGTGCTGATATATGACGATATAGCGTACGGCGAATCATTGGGCAGCACGGCTAAGTTTCCGAGGGATTCTATAGCATTCAAATGGAAGGATGAAATGAAGACCACTCGTCTGAGGGAGATACTGTGGAATGTTTCGAGAACAGGATTGATAAATCCCATCGCCATATTCGAGCCGGTACAGCTTGAGGGTACTACTGTGAGCCGTGCTTCGGTGCACAATCTCAGTATAGTCAGAGAGCTGAAGCTTGGCATAGGAGATGAAATAAAAGTATATAAGGCAAACATGATAATACCTCAGATAGCGGAGAATCTCACTGAGAGCGGACCTGCTGAGCCTCCGCGGAATTGTCCTGTGTGCGGCAGCAAAACATATATAGAAAAAGATAATGGTGTTGAAACTCTGCATTGTCCGAATCCTGACTGCCCGGCAAAGAAGATAAAGGCTTTCAGTCACTTTGTAAGCAGGAATGCTATGAATATAGAAGGGCTTTCCGAAGCAACGCTGGAAAAATTCATAGACGAGGCGATGATAAAAAGCTTTGCGGATGTTTTCAGACTGAGCCGATATAAGGATCGTATAATCGCGATGGAGGGTTTTGGTGAAAAGTCTTACGAACGTCTTGCGAACGCCGTGAAAAAAGCGTCAAAAACGACGCCGGCAAGACTGCTTTTGGCTCTCGGGATACCTAACATAGGAGCGGCGAATGCCAGGATGATATCGGAATTTTGTGAGAACAAATGGGACAGGATAAGCAATCTGAATACAGATGAACTCCTGTCTGTAGACGGTATCGGAGAGATCATGGCAGAAGAGTATACGGCTTTTTTTTCGGATGATAAGAATAAGCAGGAGATAGATGAACTTTTAAAGGAAATTACGCTGGATGAATCGTATTTGTCAAAAAGCGGCGGCAGACTTGAAGGACTTGGATTTGTAGTGACGGGAACATTAAAGCACTTTGAGAATAGAGAAAAGCTTAAAGAGCTCATCGCAGAGGAAGGCGGCAAAGTCAGTTCGGCGGTCAGCAAAAAGACCGATTATCTTATAAATAACGATGCGGATTCATCTTCATCTAAAAACAAAAAAGCTGCGGAGCTGGGGATACCGGTGATAAGTGAAGATGAATTTTTAAGACTGCTGGATAAAAATTGAGGGAGAGATGCGCTATGATACTTGAAACAGGTAAACTTGACAGCGATATATTGAAAAAACTCGTGTTTGACAAGATAAAATACAGAAGCGAGGAAGTCAGAGTCAGGCCGGGTATAGGGGAAGACTGCGCTGTAGTGGAGTTCGGAGATTATGAGTGCGTGATGTCTACTGATCCTATCACATCGGCTGTAAACGATATAGGCCGGCTTGCCATACATATAACATGCAATGACATAGCGTCTAACGGAGTACATCCCCTTGGAATAATGCTTGCAGTGATGCTGCCGGAGGGAACGACAGATCAGGACGTGGAATACATAATGGGACAGGCTGCTGAGACTGCGGCCGAGCTGAATGTTGAGATCATAGGAGGACATACGGAGATAACGCCTGCTGTCAATCAGCCTGTAATAGTTTCTACGGCAGTGGGCAAGGCCTTGAAGGGAGGATCTCAAAGCGGCAATGAAATGGAGCCGGGAGATCATATAATGATGACAAAATCCGCAGGTCTTGAAGGAACCGGGATCATAGCGTGCGATTATGAGCAGAAATTAAAAGAAGTTTTGAGCGAAGATGAACTTATCAGAGCGAAATCATTTCTGGATAAGGTGAGCGTAGTAAAGGAAGGGACTGCTGCGGGACAGGTCGGTACTCACGGTATGCACGATATTACAGAAGGCGGGATACTCGGAGCCGTCTGGGAGATGTGTCAGATATCGGAGCGAGGCGCTGTTGTATGGAAAGACAGGATACCGATTGAAAAAGAAACTGAAAAAGTGTGCAGATTTTTTGATATAGACCCTCTGAGACTGATATCCAGCGGGGCCATGGTGATCATTGTTCCGAAAGACAAAGCGGATTTAATGGAGCAGACTATGAAATCGGCGGGGGTCGAGTGCAGTATGATCGGAAAGATAGAAGAGAAAGAAAAAGGGATAATGCTGGAAGACGGAGGAGAATTTAAAGAAGTAGAACCTCCGTATGCGGATGAGATATATAAGGTAGTTGGGAAAGAATGATTCTATAGTGAATTATAAAAATGAAAAAGCGATTCAAAATCAAATTGAAATTTTGAGTCGTTTTTTATTTTTTGAAAAAAATTGCTTTTGAGTGAAAACGGATACAGTCATATGGCTTTTTTAAACCCTTGTAAATTCAATGTTTATAGAAGATTGTCAAAAAAAAGATAATTTTACTTTAGGTAAATGATGATGTTGGCACGCAGATTGCTTATATTATAGTGCGAAAGACAAAAAACGACGGAAATCGACGTTGAATATAAATTTGGAGGAAGGGCAAATGTCAGATATTAAAAAACCGCTCAGCGGACTGAAAGTTTTAGATTTTACAAGAGTTTTTTCCGGACCGTACTGCACGATGATGTTAGGTGATCTCGGCGCGGAGATAATAAAAGTAGAAAGAAAAGGTGTAGGAGATGAGACCCATTATTTTGCACCAATGAAAAATGACGAAAGCGGATACTTTACTTATTTCAACAGAAACAAAAAAAGTCTGACTCTCGACCTCAAAGCACCGGAAGCAGTAGAGATAGTCAAGGAGCTTGCCGGATGGGCAGATATAGTAGTGGAAAACTTTTCACCGGGTGTGGTGGACAGACTCGGAATAGGATATGAGGATCTGAAAAAAGTGAATCCTAAAATAATATACGGCTCCATATCAGGTTTCGGTCAGACTGGACCGTATAAGAAAAAACCCGCTTACGATATAGTATGTCAGGCGATGGGCGGATTCATGTCTCTCACAGGAGAAAAAGGAGGTACGCCTTATAAAGTAGGACCTTCTGTAGTAGATGCGCTTGCAGGAATACATATGGCCTTTGCCCTCATGTCCGCAGTACATCACAGAGACAGGACAGGAGAAGGACAGTTCGTGGACGTAGCTATGATGGATACAGCATTTTCTGTTCTTGAAAACTTCGTGGTTACAAAGACCATCACAGGAGAAGCTCCAACGAGAAACGGCAACGCTAATCTGGGATCAGCGCCTTTCAATTCTTTCAGAACAAAAGACGGATACGTTACTATAGCATGCGCTAATAACGGATTGTTCAAAAAACTGGTTAAAGCCATCGGAAGAGAAGATCTTCTGGAAGTTGAAAAATATAAAGAAAATCATTTGAGAAAAGCTAATGAAGAGACTCTCAATCCTGAAATAGAAAAGTGGACACTTCAATACAATACGGATGAAGTGGTTAAAATACTGGATGCGGCAAGTGTCCCTGTAGGACCTATCCTTGGTATTGATGAGCTTGTGGAAGATCCTCAGATAAAAGCCAGGGATATGCTGGTGGACATAACTCATCCTATACTTGGAAAAGTAAAATACCCTGGAAATCCGATAAAGTTCTCAGAAACATCGGATCTGAGCTTCGAAAGCGCGCCTCTTCTTGGAGAGCATAATGACTACGTCCTGAAAGACGTGCTCAAGATGAGCGAAGAGAAGATAAGCGAGCTTAAGGAAAAAGATATTTTTTAAAGATTTTATCGGGTCAGAGGTTTTCTCTGCCGATGAAATAAATATGTGAAACAGGCGCGGCTTAGTGCTTTGAGAAGAACCTGCCGGATGAATTCCATACATTTAATCAAAGCGAACACGTATCAAACACATATTAAAAGTTAAAATTTTCAGGTCTCCTACAAAGAAAGGAGCCGTGCCATGCACATCAAATTAGTCTCCATTTTAATCCATGAAAGTCATTATACAGGAGTATGCGGTCTGCTGTTCGCAGGCTGCTGCTCTGGATGACAGTCATTTGGAGAATAAATATAAATTATAACACACAACATAACAGATTTAAGTAAAAAGCATTTTCTTTACTTAATTTAGTACTCCTTTTTTAGGTATCCGATAACGGACAGGTCGGATATCTAAAGAAGGAGACTCCGGGTCAGGAGCCTCGGAAAAATCATAAGATTTAATTTAAGGAGGGAAATATGGATTTTTCATTAAAGGGCAAGACGGCTGTATTAGTCGGAGGAAGCAAAGGTCTTGGATTCGGCATGGCTACAGGTCTTGCTGAGGCAGGCGCAAACATAGTTCTGGTGAGCAGACATCAGGACCAGCTTGATGAAGCTGCTGCAAAGATAACTGCAGAGACTTCAAATGAGAACGTAGTTGGTTTTGCTACCGACATAACGTCCATCGAAAACATCAACGCTCTTGTTGAGAAAGTATGCGACAAATTCGGTCAGATCGACATTCTGTTCAACGGAGCCGGTGTGAACAAGAGATTTTCAGCTCTTGAGTTTACTGAAGCAGACTGGGACATAGTACAGGATACACAGCTTAAGTATGTATTCTTCATGTGTCAGGCAGTTGCTAAGCAGATGGTTGAAAAAGGAATCAAAGGCAAGATTATCAATATAGCATCGCTTACCAGCGAACTGGGACTTCCTAACATGATATCCTACTGCGCTGCAAAAGGCGCCATCGTGCAGATAACTAAAGCTATGGCGAACGAATGGGCTCAGTATGGAATAAATGTTAACGCTATAGGACCTGGATATTATGAGACAGAAATGACTGCTCCGCTTTTCAAGGATGAAAAGAGAAGAGCAGAACTTTTTGCGAGAATTCCTCAGAAGAGATTCGGACTTCCTTCGGATCTGGCAGGCGCTGCCGTATTCCTCGCATCGGAAGCATCCGATTATGTAACAGGTCAGGTTATTTATGTAGACGGAGGATTCCTCTGCTGCTAAAAATATACAATCTTAAATCTTTAAATAATTAAATCCAGTTTTATTAAAAAGGAGAGAAACCAAAATGATGAATGGAAATGAGTACAAGGAAAGTTTAAGAAAGATTCATCCTACCATCTATTACATGGGTGAAAAAATTGATTGCGTAGTAGATCATCCTATGACTGCACCGCACGTAAATTCAGCAGCAATGACTTATGAGCTTGCTTTTGATCCTATGTATGAGAACCTCATGACTGCAACTTCACATCTTACAGGCAAGAAAGTAAACAGATTTACGCACATACATCAGAGCACTGAAGATCTGGTAAACAAAGTAAAGATGATGAGAATGATAGCTCAGAAAACAGGTACATGTTTCCAGAGATGTGTAGGCTTTGATGCTATGAACGCTACATTCATCACTACATACAATATTGACAAGGATCACGGTACTGATTATCACAAGAGATTTACTGAATGGATGAAATACGTTCAGGAAAACGACCTTATGATAGCAGGTGCAATGACTGACGTAAAAGGTAACAGAAGCCTTAAGCCGTCACATCAGGAAGATCCTGACCTCTTTACTCACGTTGTCGAAAAGAGAGAAGACGGTATCGTTATCAGAGGAGCTAAAGCTCACATGACTGGTATGGCAAACTCTCATGAAATGCTCATACTTCCTACCACTAATCTTCTCCCTGGAGATGAAGATTATGCAATAGCATGTGCTGTTCCTGTAGATGCAGAAGGTGTTACACATATCTTCGGAAGACAGACTAACGATCAGAGAAGACTTCAGGGCGACATCGATACAGGAAACTCAGAATACGCTATCGTAGGCGGAGAAACTCTGACAGTGCTTGACAACGTATTCGTACCTTGGGAAAGAGTATTCATGTGCGGAGAGATCGAATATGCACAGGATTATGTTGCAAGATTCGCTGCATACCACAGACAGAACTACGGCGGATGCAAAGTAGGTAACTCGGATGTTCTCATCGGCGCAACTTCCCTCATCGCTAAGATGAATGGAACTAACAAGGCAAGCCACATCAAAGATAAGCTTATCGAGATGACTCACCTTGCAGAAACTATGTACTGCTGCTCACTGGCATGCTCATATGAAGGTGTTAAGGAAGAAGCAGGCAGCTACTATGTAAATACTCTGCTGGCAAATGAAGTAAAACTCAACTGCACGAGAAATATGTATGAGATCTCAAGACTGGCTCACGACATCGCAGGCGGATTCATAGCTACACTGCCTCACGAATGGGATCTTAAGAATCCTGAAACAGGAAAATGGATCGAGAAGTTCTTCGTAGGAAACGCAGAATACTCGGCAAAAGACAGAATAAAGATCGCAAGACTTCTTGAAAACATGTCCGGAGGTACAGCTCTTGCTGAATCAATGCACGGAGCAGGATCACCTCAGGCAATGAGAATAATGATACTCAGAGAATCCAACATGGAACAGAAGGAAAAACTTGCTGCGGCACTGGCTCACGTTGAACTGTAGGAAAACAGATGACTCAGCAAAGACCGAAGCAGGAAACAAATAGGAGGAATGAACATGAATGAAGTTGTAATAGTAGAAGGCGTTAGAACCGCTACAGGTGTGTTCGGCGGATCGCTCAGCAAGATTCCGGCACCGGTACACGGCGCTGAATGTGTAAAAGAACTCGTAAAAAGAACGGAAATAAAGCCGGAAGATATAGATGAAATAATCATTGGTACACATTTCCAGGCAGGAACCAAAGCAAACCCTGCAAGACAGTGCGGAATATATGCAGGTCTTCCTGATACGATTCCTGCTTTTACACCAAACAAAAACTGTGCTACCGCTATGAAAGCTATGCAGTGCGCAGCTCAGTCCATACAGGTAGGTGATAATGAAGTTGTTATCGCCGGCGGCTGTGAGACTATGAGCGCTATCCCTTATATCCTTCCTAAGGCAAGATTCGGATACAGAATGGGTCCCGGAACTATCGAAGACAGCATGCTCCATGACGGACTGGTTGACCCGTTCATGAATTACCACATGGGAATCACTGCTGAGAATGTAGCAGAAAAATGCGGTATAACAAGAGAAATGCAGGACAGATTCGCAGTAAACAGCCATAACAAAGCAGAAAAAGCATGGGCTGAAGGAAAATATGATCAGGATATCGTTCCTATCAAAACCAAGGTAAAGAGAGAAGAAGTCATCTTCGATCACGATGAAACATACAGAAAAGATGCTAAGTACGAGAACTTCGCTAAACTCAAGCCTATATTCAAGGAAGGCGGTACTGTAACAGCAGGAAATGCTTCTCCTATAAATGACGGCTCATGCGTGCTTCTCATGATGTCAGCTGAAAAGGCAAAGGCTCTTGGATACAAGCCTATCGCAAGATACGTTGCTGCAACATCCACAGCGCTCAGCCCGTCGATCATGGGTTACGCTCCTGTAAGTGCAGTTGAAAAACTGGAAAAGAAAACAGGTATCAGCAGATACGACGTAGGCCTTTACGAGCTCAATGAAGCTTTTGCAGCTCAGGCGGCTGCTTGCGTACAGGATCTTAAGCTGGATCCTGAAATCGTAAACGTAAACGGCGGTGCAGTTGCTCTCGGACATGCAGTAGGATGTACAGGAGCAAGGATCAGCCTTACGCTTATGAGAGAAATGAAGAGAAGACAGGTACAGTTCGGTATAGCTTCTCTCTGCATAGGCGGCGGACAGGCTATGGCGATGATGTTCGAACTGATTGATTAGTAGTTTGGAGGTAACCAGTATGACTGTTAAAAAATTATATGTAGTAGGTTCCGGAGCTATGGGCTCCGGAATCGCACAAACCGCAGCTTCTCATGGTATAGAAGTTATCATGAATGACATAAAGCAGGAATTTGTCGATAAAGGATATGCAAAGATCAAAAAGAGCCTTGAAAAAGCCGTAACAAAGGGCAGAATGACTGAAGAAGAAAAGGACGCAGCTCTTGCAAATCTTTCTACAAGCATTTCTTATGAAGATGCAAAAGATGCGGATATGGTGATCGAGGCAGCTACTGAGAATAAAGAGATAAAGCTCGGCATATTCAAGCAGCTTGATGAGATATGCAAGCCTGAGGCTATACTTGCATCGAATACATCATCTCTTCCAATTACGGAAATAGCAGCTGCTACGAAGAGGCCGGCTCAGGTAATAGGAACTCATTTCTTCAATCCTGTCCCTGCAATGAAACTTCTTGAGATAGTAATGGGACTTGAGACTTCGGACGAAACGTACAATGCTGCCCTTGCTCTTGGCGAACAGCTTGAAAAAGTAACGGTAAAGACTATAGATAAGGGCGGTTTCATAGTAAACAGACTGGTAGACCCATTCATCAACGAGGCTGTATTCATGCTTGAAGAAGGCGTGGGAACGGCTGAAGATATAGACAACGGATGCAAATTCGGTCTTAATCATCCGATGGGACCTCTTGCTCTCGGCGATATGATCGGCTGGGATGTAATGCTTGCAGTAATGGAAGTACTTTACTATGAATACGGTGATACTAAATACAGACCGGCACCTCTTATGAGAAGAATGGTGCGCGCTGGTCATCTTGGAGTTAAGACAGGTAAAGGTATCTACGATTATACGAAATAACGAGGTGTATCATGGAATACAAGAATATAATATTTGAAAAGAAAGACGGTATCGGATACGTTACCATGAACAGGCCTAAAGCATTGAACGCTCTCAATACAGATGTTCTGACAGAGCTTGACGATGTTTTCAGAGCTATAGATAAAGACGAAGAAGTAAAGATCGCCATCATAACAGGTGCAGGAAGAGCTTTTGTAGCGGGAGCAGATATAGCCCAGATGAGTGAGCTCAACGGAACAGAAGGAAGAGATATGACGATACAGGGTCAGCAGGTAATGGAACTCATAGAGTCCATAAACAAGCCTGTTATAGCTGCGGTAAACGGCTTTGCTCTTGGCGGCGGAAACGAGCTTTCCATGGCATGTGACATAAGGATCGCATCGGAAGCAGCGAAGTTCGGACAGCCTGAGGTAAATCTTGGAATAATACCGGGATACGGCGGAACGCAGAGACTGCCGAGACTGGTAGGCAAGGGAATGGCGAAGAAGCTGATATACAGCGCAGAGATGATAGACGCAGAAGAAGCATACAGAATAGGACTTGTAGATGAAGTAGTACCGGCAGAAGAGCTTATGGAAGCAGCAGAAAAGCTGGCAAAGACAATAATGTCGAAGGCGCCGATAGCAATAAAGATGGCGAAAGTAGCGATAAACAACGGAATGAACACTGACCTCAAGACAGGAGTGCAGTTCGAAGCGGAGGCATATACAAGCACATTCGTATCGGAAGACAGAGTTGAAGGCATGAAAGCTTTCGTAGAAAAACGTCCGGCAGAGTTTAAGAACAAATAAGATTTTCAGGAGGTCAATAATGGACTTTAAATTATCAAAGACACATTTGCTTCAGCAGGAGCTGTACCGC
>UQNP01000003.1 GCA_900542385.1 uncultured Eubacterium sp. | reverse complement strand
CGAGGATAAAAGAGATAGACGACAGGCTCAGCGCGGGAAGCAGAGAGCTTTCCAGGATAATAATATCCGATGCCGCAGACAGGAAGCAGAGAGCGGAACGTATAAAGGCAGAAGCAGATACGCTCAATACGGAAAAAGCGTTTTTGCTCACGGACAACGGATTTGAGCCGGATTATATGGATATGAAGTACAGATGTCCCGAATGCAGGGATACGGGAATGCTTGAGACAGGAGAAAGATGTCAATGTTTTGGAGAAGTAAGTCGGGAAAAGATAGAGCAGATAACCAGACAGAAAACGGAATGAGTCCTGAACAACAGCAGAATACCGAGGAAAGGGCAAGTGACGAGGAAGCTGATATTCAGATGCGGGATACTTCTGAGCCATCGGAGGATATCGGTGCAGAGTCTTTCAGCAGAGAGGATATATTAAAGCAGGATGAAAAGGCCAGAGAGATGTATGAGAGCATAATAGGTCTCAGAAAAAGTCTCGAAAGCCTTAAAAGAGAAAATCCTTTCGATAGCTCGCAAGATGGGAAAAAATCAGCAAAATCAGATGTCGCGGAAGAGAGCGAAGAGGTTATCGCGGCAAAGCAGGCGATAATAGAGCGTGCAAAGGAAGATAAAAAACGCGAGCTCGAAAGACAGGAAGAAGAAAGACAGCGTCAGATAAGGATGCGTCAGGAGGAACTCAAAGTCCTTGAAGCACAGAAAAAAGCGGCGAGGATAAGTGAGGAAGCCGAAAGAAAGCGTATCGAGGCCCTTGAAGCGGAAAAAAGAGCGAAAGAGGTCGCAAGGAAGAAAGCTCTTGAGCTGATGGAAGCGGAGCGAAGAAGGGCGAAGGAAAAAGAAGCTCTGAGCCAGCACAGTGCAACTCCTGAAGAGATGGCGGCATTTTTCGGATACGAAGATAACAGCAGGGATGTTCGCGCAGATAAGAAGCAGACTGTGTATGAAACTGAGAACATAGAGGCTTCCGAGGGAGACGGACACAAAGCCCTTGATGATTTAAAAGAAGGCCTCCTCTCAGAAAAGGAAAAACAGGGAGCTCTTTTCGGTAAAATATCGGAGATAGCCGGAGAGAAGACCGGAAAGATGGCAGAGTCCCAGAAGGCTAAGACCGAGGAGATCGCGAAGATACAGCGAAAGCTTAAAGAAGAGCAGAAAGAAAGACTGCGAATGCAGCAGCTCAAGACTGAATACGAGAAGGCGAAAGCCGAAGAAGCTCTCAGGATCAAAAATGAACAGGCGGAGAAGCGTATCGCCGAAAAGCAGACAAGAAAAGAACGTATAAGAGCTGAGAGGATAGCAAAGGTACAGAGGAAGCGCGTTGAAAAAGCCCGCAAGGCTATGGAAAAAGAGCGTGTAAGACTGGAAAAGAAGCGCGCTGCTCTTGAGCTTGAAAGACTTAAGGCGGAGAAAAAGGCCGATGCGGAAATGGGCGGAGGCATAGTAAACGTCCAGGGTCTCAAGATCACCACAGAAGTAAATAAAAAGCCTACGTTCAAGTGGCGCGATTTCTTTGGATTCAGAAGCAGAGAAGAGAGAAAGGCAGAGACGGAAGAGGAAAGGCTCGCTCTGAAAGAAGAGCGTGAGGAAAGGCGTGAGCAGGCGAGAGCCACAGCAGAATACCTCTCCATAAAGAGAAAGCGCGATTACGAAAACAGCAAATTCGGCAAGAAAATGGCTGTATTCAAAAGTTACTGCGACAGACACAGGAAAGTGCTTCTCATGGGCTTTTCCGTAGTAGTAATGTCCATAGTGGGTGTTGCGGGAGTGATAAATTACTGTACTGCATTTGAATACTCCTACAATGGTCAGGTACTGGGTATAGTAAAGGATCAGGACGATGTGCTCAGGATAACGGATCTCGTCCAGGGAGCCCTTACTGAAGAGAAGAACATGGACGTCGTGATAGACGCCAAAAACGACATAAGCTTCAAAAGAGTTTATGCCCTCAATGAATCCACGCAGATAGATACGTCGGAGGATGTCCTCAAGCGACTTACATATATGGGCGACCTGAATATCAAAGCTACAGGGATCTTCGTAAACGGTGAAAAGGTAGGAGCAGTAAAAGATGAGAAAACTGCCGCTCAGGTGCTTCAGGACATCAAAGACAAGTATTCGGGGTCCATGGAAGGCGCAGAGATAGAGGAAGCTGTATTCATCGAGGATGTGGAGGTCAAAGACAGCAATACAGACCTTCAGGACATGCTGACCGAGCAGGAGATGGTTGACCTGCTCTGCACAAGCAGCAAGAAAGAGACCGTGCATAAGGTCGTGGCGGGGGATACTTTAAGCAGTGTAGCCAAGCTCTACTCCACGACGGAAGAAGATATACTTGCGGATAATGAAAATATTGACTCCAAGAAGCTGGATGTGGGAAGCAGTATAGTAATAAAGCAGAACGCACCTATAGTGACTGTAAAGATAACGGAGAAAGTCACATACGACAAGGTCATAGAGCATAAGACCGAAGAGAAGGATTCGGCGGATATATACGAAGGCTACACGGAGACTCAGCAGAAGGGATCTGACGGACTCAGCGAAGTGACTTCGAGGATAACTACGGTAAACGGCGAGATCATAGATGAAACGAATCTTGTCACTACGGTCAAGACTGAGCCGGTAACGGAAGTGGTGCTCGTCGGCACAAAGGAGAGACCGCCTACTGTTGGATCGGGTAAATACGCATGGCCTTTAAAGGATAGTTTCACGAGGACTACAGGCTTTGAGACGAGATGGGGAGATTTCCATCAGGGCGTCGATCTGGCATGTTCTCAGGGAACTAACATATATGCGGCAGACGGAGGAACGGTCACTACTGCAGGCTACAGCGGCACATACGGGCTGCTCGTTGTAATAGACCATCAGAACGGACAGGAAACGAGATACGCCCATTGCAGCAAACTTCTTGTAAACGTAGGTGATAAGGTGTTCCAGGGACAGCATATAGCAGAAGTGGGAAGCACGGGAAGAAGTACGGGACCGCATCTGCACTTTGAGATAAGGATCAACGGTGTTCCTAAGAATCCGTATAATTATCTGCCTTGATAAAAGAAAATAAAGAAACCTGTCAAAAAGGAGTAATAGCGCAGGGCTTTGCCGGCTCTGGGAAGAAGCTCTGCTTTTGGCAGGTTTTTTCGTACAAAAACTCCGTGGATACGGGGTTGATTTTTATATCAGATTTTTTTAACTCAAATTTCTTCGACGAACCATTCGGTGACGGTTATCGTATCCCTTGTGACTTCAGCGCCTACAGACAAGGCTCTTGCCTCATCGATGGGAACAGAAAAATAGATCTGGCTGTCGATCTTAGTGACTTCCACGCTGCCCTGGTCGGTCCGGATATCTTCTATGCCGTTTTGTGTGGCGGAGCTTTCATTTTTGTCGCTGAAAAACTGTGATATTATTTCCGTTGCCGTGGTTTCGGCGGCGTAGTATTCGGAAGTTTTCGAGAGCGCTTTTCTGCCCTCTGCCAGTTTATCTTCTGCCGAGCCGTAAGTTACCGCGGCAAAAGATGTGAGGACGAGAAGGATCAGGGAGAGCAGCAGAACTGCTGCGCAGGCCGGAAGAAAAGATTTCCTGTTCATTGCCTTTAAACTTATGCGCTCGGTGTGCTCGGTGTGTCCGGTGTGTTCAGTATGTCCGAGCTCTGTGCTCTTCGTT
The DNA here is from genome assembly GCA_900542385.1 of uncultured Eubacterium sp. Classification (GTDB taxonomy): domain Bacteria; phylum Bacillota; class Clostridia; order Peptostreptococcales; family Anaerovoracaceae; genus Lentihominibacter; species Lentihominibacter excrementavium. Next base: position 30,694 of record UQNP01000003.1, on the reverse strand, counting down.
TTTTCTGTCTCATTCATTTGAGTTTCCTCCTGTATCGAGAGCTTTGAAAGAAAGTTTGTAAACAGTGTCTTTCTGCTCTGAAGAATCGTCAAAAACATTTATATTGTACGAAAAAAAGCCTGCATGATCTTCCCTGTCTATAACGGTGCGGTAGCGGCTCGAGTTCTTCGATGAGGGCGAAAAAGACTCATCATAGTAGAGCACGAGAGAATCTTCTGAAATATCGAAGGCTCTGTGGCCGGAGAGGAGCTGCGAGGCAGTCTGCATATTTCCATCCGATGCCTTTAACGCTTCTGCGGCAGTGCTGGTCTCAAGAGCCATCCTGTCCATGACAACGGCTTCTGAGGCCATGCTGTCGGAACGGAGAAACAGTACGGCGCTGACAGTTACTGCGCCTGCTGTAAAGATGAATACAGCGGCCATGATCAGAAGGAGTTTCGTATGCGATGTAAGTTTTAACAACGATGGTTTTTTGATGCTAATCATGATCTGTTCCCCCGTTCCCGTAGAGGTTTATACAAAAGGAGAGAGGAGTGCCGTCTCTGCCGGTCATATCTATCTGGAGCAGAGAATTTCCCGAAGATGCGGGCGCAAGAGAAAAATCGGCTCCCTGGAGAGCTGCGATATTTTTCCCTGAAGCGGCGGATACATTTGCGTCGCGTTTTGCTGTAAGCTCTTTCAGATATCCGTCGTATACGTAGATCCATGTGTCGCGACTGTTTTCTTCAGTGTCTGAGGATATGACGAGGGCGGGGATCGAGCCTCCGAGAGTTGCTGTCCTCAAATTTGACTTGTCCTCACATTCGCGGACTTTTTCGGTGATATATGAGACGGCGCTGTCGGGAGAAGAGGTCATATCTCCTGAAGAAGCGATGCTGTATATATTTACGCCAAGGACCGCTGTAAGAGCTGCGGTTGTGATAAAAGCTGCGGCCAGTACTGCGATAAATATTTTATTTATATGTTTTTTTATCAGATGTTTAAAGTCCTTCATAGCGGTAGTATACCAATTTGCAGGAGTATTTGCAATCGCCTGGAGTTCTAAGAAACGCGCCGGGAGAATATATTCTACCGAGAGGAGGTGCAGCGTCATGGAGAATCACAGTGTCACTATAGACAATAGAAAAAAGCTGACAATAACAGATGTAAAGGAAATAGAAAGCTTTGACGAAGATGAAATAAAGGCAACTCTGACAGGCGGAGGTATGATCGTAAAAGGAGAAGACCTGAACGTACAGCTTTTGGATCTGGAGGAAGGAAAGGCAGTCATATCGGGAAGGATAAATTCGCTTATGTATGTCAAGGTAAAAGAAAAAGGCGGCAAAGGATTCATCGCCAGGATAATGAAGTGATGATAGGCCTTACGGATCTGATGGAGGAGCAGATAAAGACGACTCTGGTCATGGCGGCGGCAGGAGTGTTCACAGAGAGTTTGAGACTGTTGAAGAATACGGCGGGCAAAAATAAAAAAAGATGGGTGAGAGCCGTATATGATGCGGCGTTTTGGATATCGGCAGCGTTTGTTATATCCATGTTTCTGTATTACTGTTCTTATGGCAGAGTGACGTTTCACGGGGCAGCAGGATTTTTGGCAGGCCTTTTATTGTGGAAAAAAATATGCTGTGATATAATCAGTGCATGGGTAGGAACAGACGAAGCGCAGAATACAAGAACAACAGCCGTGTCATCGACATGGAGGAAGCCAGACGTCAGCGACTGGAAAAAAGAAGGGCGGAGCAAGCGAAAAAAGAAGAAAAGGAGATCCGCGCGCAGAGAAGAAATACGAGGGGAAAACGGGCCATAAGAAGAAACAGAGCGAGAAGACGGCTTACTTTGGCTATAGTGATCGTTGCCCTCGCTCTTGTATTGTTTCTTTTTGTAATGAATATCGTTTCATTGAAGAGAGAGCAGCATGACGTCATGCAGCAGCAGCAGCAGCTCGAAAAACAGAAGGAAGAGCTGCAAAAAGCTCTGGAAGATACGGATGACACGGAGAATATAGAAGAACAGGCAAGAAATCAGCTGAGGTTAATAAAGCCGGGAGAAACGCTGTACTTGTTTCCTGAGGAAATGACTGAGGAAAACAACAGCAATTCTTCGGAAAGCGAGGATCAGCAGTGAAGATAAAGGAAGTGATCGTCGTGGAAGGACGCGATGATACGGCGGCGATCAAAAAAAGTGTGGATGCCATCACAATAGAAACACATGGATATGGTATAAATGATAGAACTTGGAATTTAATAGAAACAGCGTACAGAGGTCCGGGGATAATAGTATTCACGGACCCCGATCATGCAGGGGAGCAAATAAGGAAGCGCATAATGGAAAGGTTTCCGGGCGCAAAGGAAGCTTTTCTGGACAGAGAGTCTGCTTTGAAAAAGGGGGATATAGGAATCGAGAACGCTTCCGCTGAAAGCATAAGACAGGCGCTGTCAAAGGCTCAGTGTTCCGCTGTATATGCAGCGGAGGAGTTTTCGATGGAGGACATGCTGAGGGCAGGTCTTGCAGGAATGGAAGGCTCGGCAGAACGCAGAAGAGAGCTTGGTAAAATCCTTGGAATAGGATACGGCAATGTCAGGGGTTTTTTACAGAAGCTCAATAAGTTCGAAGTGAAAAGAGAAGCTTTTGAAAGGGCGGTCAAAGAAATATGAAAAAGTTGTATGCGCCATCGACTATTGCCGATATAAAATCGAGGCATGATTTCAGACTATCTAAGAGTCTGGGACAGAACTTTATAACCGACAAGAACGTAATAGAGAAGATCGTGGAAGGTGCGGAAATAGGCGAGGAAGATCTTGTCATAGAGATAGGCCCGGGAATAGGAGTGCTTACTGCGGCAGCGGCGGAAACGGCATGTAAAGTCATTGCTGTTGAGATAGACAAAAAGCTCATACCGATATTGTCTGAGACCTTATCGGATCACGATAATATTGAGATCATCAACAGCGATATCTTAAAGACCGATGTAAACGGCATAATCGAAAAGAGCAGACAGGCGGGCGAATTTTCAGGAAAAGTGAGGATAATAGGCAATCTGCCCTATTATATAACTACAGCTATAATAATGAAGCTCCTTGAGGAGAAGACGGAAGCGGAGAGCATTACTATCATGATGCAGAAAGAGGTGGCCGACAGGATAAAGGCTTCTCCCGGAGGGAAAACCTACGGGGCTCTTTCTGTAGCGGTGCAGTACTACTGCGAAGTTGAACAGGTGATTTCCGTACCGAAAGAGGTGTTTGTGCCGAAGCCTAAGGTGGATTCGGCAGTATTGAATTTGCGCATAAGAAAAGAAAAACCGGTGACGCTGACGGATGAAAAGGCGTTTTTTGCATGTATAAAATCAGGCTTCGGGCAGAGGAGAAAGACTCTGCTCAATTCTCTTACGGGAGTTTGCGGACTTTCAAAGGAAAAGGTGGGACAGGTGCTCTCCGGTTCGGGGATCGATCCGATGAGAAGGGCGGAGACTCTCAGCATAGAAGAATTCGCATCGCTGTCAAATAAGGTGGCGGAATTAGCTGAAAATGCGTAAGGATGCGGAAGCAGGAAGATTTTCGGCAGGAGAAAAGACATATGGAAAAGCTTAAAACCTTTTATAGAAAATATCTTAAAAATTATCTGGTGCTGTTGATAGTAGTTGCTATCGGAATGGATATAGCCATAGAAACACTGGCGAGACATTCTCTCATAGAGAGCCTTAAGTTCATATTCATGAATCCGATAGTATCCCTTTGCAATATTCTACTGATACTTGCCGTGATATCCTTGTCGCTGCTTTTCAAGCGGCGTATATTCGCGATGGTCATATTCGGCATGACGTGGATGGCGGTAGGCATAGTAAACGGCGTGATACTGGCTAACAGAATGACTCCGTTCACGGTAAAGGATTTCAGCAATCTTGAAGATGGGCTTGGTATAATAACGAACTACTTTTCCACTTTTACGCTGATACTTGCGATCGTAGGTATAGCGGCTTTAGTCTTCGGAGCGATATTGCTTTTCAGAAAGGCTCCTAAATACAAGAAAAAGATAGATTACAAGAAAGTGATTATTACCATAGCTGTCATAGGATTCGGAACTTTCGGAGCCATACAGCTCAGCGTAAGGGCCGGAGTGCTGGACACCTTTTTCGCAAACCTCGCGTATGCCTACAGAGATAACGGAGTGCCGTACTGTTTTCTCGTTACGTGGGTGGATACAGGTGTAGACAGACCTGCCGACTATTCAAAGGAAAAAGTAGAAAATATATTCAGCGGAGGAGAGCTTGGCAAGGATAATATATATACGCCGGTGGAGGATGATGATACAGATGTTGAGAACAAACCTAACGTTATATTCCTTCAGCTTGAATCTTTCATAGACCCGACGAGAGTGGACGGCATAGAGTATTCGAGAGATCCTATGCCGAATTTCAGGAAACTGATGGAAGATTATTCCTCCGGATTTCTTACGGTGCCGGCAGTGGGAGCAGGTACGGCAAATGTCGAATTCGAAGTGATGACCGGACTCAGCGTCAAGTTCTTCGGACCTGGAGAATATCCGTATAAGAGCGTTTTAAAGGAAACTACGTGTGAAACAGCGCCTTATGATTTCAAAACCATGGGATACGGTACTCACGCCATACACAACCACAGGGGGGCATTTTACGGCAGGAACAAGGTCTTCCCAAATATGGGATTTGATACATTCACATCCCTTGAGTACATGAACAATGTAATGAAGACTCCGAAAAACTGGGCGAAGGACAATATTCTGACAGAGCAGATACTTGCGGCTATGGACAGCACCGAAAGCTCGGATTATATATATACGATATCGGTGCAGGGACATGGTAAATATCCTACGGAACAGGTCATCGAAGATCCGGCGGTAAGCGTTACCAAAGCTGAGAGTGATGAACAGCGCTGGACCTATGAATATTATGCAAATCAGGTCTACGAGATGGATCTGTTCATCAAGGAGCTTACGGACACCCTTGAGAATTACGATGAAGATATAGTGCTGGTAATGTACGGCGACCATTTGCCTGCCCTGGATATGACTGAAGATATGATGAAGAGCGGCAATATGTATCAGACGCAGTATGTTATATGGAACAATTTCGGCATGGAGAAAGAGGATATGGATATAGAGACATACAGGCTAAATGCTGAAGTTATGGACAGACTCGGCATGTCTGCCGGCATGATAACGAAGTGCAATCAGAATTACAGCGACAGCGACAGTTATCTTCAGAATCTTGAAGTCCTTGCGTATGATATGCTCTACGGAGACAGATATATATACGGAGAAAAGAACCCGTTCAAGAAGACCGATATGAAAATGGGCGTGAGAGATATCAGGATAGAAGAAATAGTTCAGATAGGAGAGAAATACTACATCAAAGGACAGAACTTTACAGAATACAGCAAAGTATCTCTCGACGGCAAGATCCTTGACACGGTATATCTGGGACCTACCATACTGGCTCTCAAGGATGATGTCGATCCTGAAGATGTTTCCAGGATGAAGGTCAGTCAGGTGGAAAAGAACGAGGAGATACTCAGCACGACAGAATAGATAAGAAAAAGCTCTTAAAATACAGGAAATGAGGAACGGAAATGGAAAAGATAAAAATACTTGGGCTTAATCTGAGCCCGAGGGATGGAAGGAATACTTATCATCTCATGAATGCGGTACTTGAAGGCTGCAAGTCGGTGGAAGGAAAAGATGTTGAAACTGAGATAATCAATGCGGCGGACGCTCCTGAAGGGGAATTCAAGCTGTGCAGAGGATGCTGGGCCTGCGTGAAGACCGGAAAATGCGTGCTCGGAGAAGATTTTATATCGAAAATATACGATAAGATAAAGGAAGCTGATGGAGTTATATTTGCATCGCCTGTATTTTTCTGCGATGTTTCTGCGCAGTGCAAAGCGGTTATGGACCGTTCTCTCGGACTGATACCTATGGGAGCAGGAAAAACTTCGGCAAGTGTCATAACCTGCGGCAGCGTCGGAGCCAACAGCGCCCTCCACACCATACAGGGCTTCTGCAATATGCACGGATTCTCAGATGTGGGCTGGGTAGCTACCTACGGCAAGACCCGCGACAAGGAAAAAGGCAAGGAAGTGGCTTACAACCTGGGAAGAAAGATGGTGCAGACTTCGGCGATCCTCAAGAAAGCCATGGAAGAGGCGAAAGCGTCCGGAGATGAAACTTTGCTCAAAGACATGGCTCACCACAATCACTTTGCATACGGAACCCATACCTTCTGATATGCCGGGCAAAAATATTACAGGAGTTTTTTAATATAAACAGAACGCAGGCGGTTTAAGATCGCCTGCGTTTTTTATCATAGGAATACCGCCTGCTCTTATTTTTTCGGTATCCTAAGCTGCTGCCCGACGTAGATATGATCGGGATCTTTTATATTGTTGATACGGACCAGATCTTCTACAGTCGTATCGTATTTTCTGGCTATGGCGGAAAGGGTGTCTCCCCGCTTTACCACATAGGTGATATATCCGCCGGAGCTTTCCTTGCAGCCGTCGTTGGCAGCATTGTAGGTGTGCCTTATGGTCCTTCCTGAACTTTTTTCACCTTCCGTCAGGAATATTTCGTCTTTGTAATCGTCGAGATCCACATGGCCTGATATACCGCTGACGGTGCCTTTATCACTGTACTGAAAACCTGCCCAGCTTTTCCAGCCTCCTGTGCTGTAAGGCTCGCTTCTGCCGTATTCCGCCACCCAAAGCGGATAAGCCGTGAGATGACCTTTCCATACCGAAGAAGCATCGTAAGCATTGGAATAAACCACAGGTGTGTGGCCGATTCTTTTCTGAAGAGTTTCCAGATAAGCTTTTGCGATGGAAACGGCTTCATCTGCCGAAAGACCTGACAGATTTTCAAAATCCATGGCCGCTCTCATATCCTGCGGCTTCGTGTGGATCAGATTCGCGAAGAAATTTGCCTGCTCTTTTGCCTGAACTGTGCTGCGGGCGGTAACGTAGTGATAAAATCCGTATTTCAGCCCTGCGCTGCGGGCTTTCTGATAGTTGGATTCAAAGTACTTGTCAGTTATATTGTCGCCTTCGCCGGCTCTTATATAAACGGCTTCTATGCCGTGTTCCTTTACTTTTGAAAAATCGATGTCGCCCTGCCATACGCTGACATCTATACCTTTATACATATTCAACACCTCCATAAGTAATCATATGATATTGATTTGTTTTGCGTGAATATTGTATTATAGAATAAATTGCGAAGGGGGATGCGTATCATGATAAGGAAAATTAAAGTGACTCAGCTGGAAACAAAGAGGTTGATCCTAAGGACATGGAAAAAGAGCGATGCGAAGGATCTGTACAGCTATGCGAAAAATCCCGCCGTAGGACCGAGGGCGGGATGGAAGCCGCATGAAAGCGAAGCAGAATCAAGAAAGATAATAGGAGAAGTTTTCCTTCAGAACACTGTATGGGCCATAGTTTGGAAAGAAAGCGGAGCTGTCATAGGAAGCGTTGGTTTTCAGGAAGACAAGTTCAGGCCGGGAGTGCACAGCATGGAAATGGGATATTCCTTGTCGGAAGAATTCTGGGGAAGAGGGATCATGACGGAAGCGGCTTTAGAGGTCCTGGATTACGGGTTTGAGTATATGCGTTTGTATATCATATCCATAACTACGGGAGAAGAAAATACTGCAAGCCGCAGAGTCATAGAAAAATGCGGCTTTTCATATGAGGGGACGCTGAGAAAAGCGTATAAAGTCTACGATGGGTCAATACGCGATATAAGATGTTATTCCATGTTCAGAGATGAATACGAAAAAAACAGAGGAAAATAAATCGGAGCGATAGAAAAAGAGGTGAGTCTGAGTGGCTAAGAAAAAAGAGAAACACTCTCATAAGACTAATGCTGTCAGAAAGGTGGAGGCTGCGAAAATACCGTATAAAATGTATGAATACGATGCTCCCGATGGCTTTCTTGACGGAGTATCGGTGGCAGAATCTTTAGGGCAGGATCCGAAGCAGGTCTTCAAAACTCTTGTGACGGTTGGAAACAGTGGAGAGCATTATGTGTGTATGATACCGGTAGCGGAAGAGCTGGACCTTAAGAAAGCTGCAAAGCATTTCGGGGAAAAGAAAATAGACATGCTGCCGCTGAGAGAGCTTACAGCGGTAACGGGATATATAAAGGGAGGATGTTCTCCCGTAGGCATGAAGAAAGATTTTCCGTCGGTCATAGACAAGAGCGCGCAAGAGCATGAGACTATAATAGTGAGCGGCGGCAAAGTGGGACTGCAGATGGAGCTGGCTGTAAAGGATCTGGCGAATATAACAGGAGCCGAGCTGGCAAATATTGTTTAGTTATTAAACCAAATAATAAATAAAAAATTTGTGTGAAATACATAAAAAATTTCTGAAAATCTATTGACATACCGCCGGCGCTAAGGTAGTCTATACAAGGTGGCTGAGATGCAGTGCTGTTTTTGTGCAAAAAAACACAAGGTTTACATAAAGCCGAAGGGCAATTTGCGCGGCAGATGAGGCATCAAGGCAATTGAGACTATTTAGGAAGGAAGTATCATAATGGCCAAGAGACTCAATGAAGCGGTAGAGATAAGATGGCACGGCAGAGGCGGACAGGGAGCGAAAACGGCATGTCTGCTTTTGGCTGATGTAGCTTTCAGTTCGGGAAAACACGTGCAGGGATTTCCGGAATACGGTCCTGAGAGGATGGGAGCGCCGATTACTGCTTATAACAGAATAACCGATGAACACTGCAAAGTTCATTCTAATATATATACGCCGGATTATGTGGTTGTAGTCGATGAAACACTGCTCAAATCAGTGGATGTGACTAAAGGACTTAAGGAGAGCGGCGCCCTTATAATAAACAGCAGGAAAGATCCTGAGGAAGTGCGTGAGGAAGTTGGAGGCTACGGCGGCAGGATATGTACGATAGACGCTGAAAAGATTTCTATGGATACTATTGGAAGAAATTTCCCCAACACTCCTATGCTGGGCGCTGTCGTTAAAGTCAGCCACGTCATAGATGAGGAGAAATTCATAAACGATATGCGCGAATCCTTTGAACATAAATTCAGACATAAGGAAAATCTGATAGAAGGAAATATGAAGGCGCTCGTTAAATCCATGGAAGAAGTAAAGGTAGGATAATGAAGACGAAAGCAAAGGATATAAATGAAAAGATAACATGGCAGGAGATAACGACCGGAGCGGAGATATATGAGCCTGCCACATCGATGCTTGTGGAGACAGGCGACTGGCGTGTCATGGTGCCTGTGTTCAGGGAGGATAAATGTACGCACTGCATGCTGTGCGTTCCTTTCTGCCCGGACAGTTCGATACCTGTAAGGGACGGAAAGCGTCTTGATTTTGATTTCAAGCACTGTAAAGGATGCGGGATCTGCGTGAAAGTATGTCCTTTCGGAGCGATAGATTTTGTTAAGGAGGAGAAGTAGATGGCAAAGAGAGACAGAATGTCAGGCAATGAAGCGGTGGCAATAGCCATGAGACAGATAAACCCGGATGTCATGGGAGCTTTTCCGATCACTCCTTCTACCGAGATCCCTCAGTATTATTCAAGCTATATAGCTGACGGGCTCGTGGACACTCAGTTCGTAGCGGTGGAGTCGGAGCACAGCGCTATGTCGGTTTGCATAGGCGCATCGGCGGCAGGCGCAAGAGCTGTAACGGCCACCTCATCGGCAGGACTTGCATACATGTGGGAGCTGCTTTATGTGGCGGCGTCAGCCAGACTTCCTATCACGATGGCGGTAGTCAACAGGGCTCTGACCGGGCCGATAAACATTAACAACGACCATTCCGATTCCATGGGCGCCAGAGATTCCGGCTGGATACAGATATACGCTGAGACCAATCAGGAAGTTTACGATAATTACATACAGGCTATGCCTATATCCGAGACTATAAGGCTGCCTATAATGATATGTCAGGACGGCTTCATCACAAGCCACGGAGTTTCGAACATAGAGCTTCTTGAAGATGAGGAGGTTAAAGAGTTCGTAGGAGAATACAAGCCTGAGAATTATCTTTTGAAGTCCGATAATCCTCTTGCGGTGGGACCTTACGGAATATCCCCGTATTACATGGAAGCCAAGAGACAGCAGGCGCAGGCCATGAAGGATGCGATGCCTATAATAATGGACGTTGCAAAGAGATATGAAAAACTGACGGGAAGAAAATACGGATTTTTCGAAGAATATATGATGGACGATGCCGAGGTTGCCCTTGTGGTCATAGGCTCCAGTGCAGGGACCGGCAAGGAAGCCGTGGACAGACTCAGAGCCGAGGGAAAGAAAGTCGGTCTCATAAAGCTCAGAGTGTTCAGACCGTTTCCGAGAGTGCCTCTTGCGGAAGCTATGTGCAAAGTAAAAGCTGTGGCCATCATGGACAAGGCTGAAAGCTTCTCCAACAGCGGCGGCCCGCTGTTCAACGAGGCGAGAAACTCTCTCTACGATCTGCCAAACAAGCCGTATGCGATAAACTACATATACGGACTCGGAGGCAGAGATATCACGGTAGAGGATTATTATGAGATATACAAGGATCTTTTCATAATAAATGAGACCGATGATCCGGGAGACGTCTACAGATACATAGGTGTAAGAGACTCGCGCTACGATGAAGGCGGTTTCGATCACAAGCGGGAAGAGTAGTATACGAACAGAGTATGTGCTGCGCTGCTGTTTGTGCATTGCCGTTTGTGCGCTGTAGTGCGCAGGATCACGCAGAACAGACAGGGCTTCACATAATAAAGGAGATACAGATATGGCATACAGTTTAAAAAAAGAAGTGGAAAAACCTGAACGCCTGGCGGGAGGCCACAGGCTATGTGCCGGATGCGGTGCAGGCATCGCTGTAAGAGGCGTGCTGAGAGCACTGAAACCCGAGGATAAAGCTGTGATAACAAACGCTACAGGATGCCTGGAAGTTTCCACGTTCATATATCCGCATACAGCTTACTATGACAGCTATATACATACGGCGTTCGCCAACGGCGCGGCGACAACATCGGGAGTGGAAGCGGCGTACAATGTGCTCAAGAAAAAAGGCAAGATCAAAGATACATTTAAGTTCATCGCCTTCGGCGGAGACGGAGGCACCTACGATATAGGACTGCAGTCTCTTTCCGGTGCTATGGAAAGGGGACACGATATGGTTTATGTGTGCTATGACAACGAAGCGTATATGAATACGGGAATACAGCGGTCCTCCTCGACTCCGAGATTTGCTGATGCGACCACATCGCCTGCGGGAGAGTGCATACCGGGGAAAATACAGAACAAGAAAAACCTTACGGAAATAATAGCCGCTCACAATATACCTTACGCTGCACAGACTACGTTTATCGGCAATTTTAAGGATCTCCATGAAAAATCCTATAAAGCCATATATACGCAGGGACCATGTTTCCTGAATGTTCTGGCGCCGTGTCCGAGAGGCTGGAGATACGAGACGGAGGACATGGCTGAGATATGCAGACTTGCGGTAGATACTTGTGTATGGCCTATGTATGAAATAGTAGAAGGAGTATGGCACTTGACATATGAGCCTAAGAAAAAACTGCCTGTCGAGGAGTTCTTGAAAAAGCAGGGACGATTCGCACATATGTTTAAAAAAGGAAACGAATGGATGATAGAGGAAACGCAAAAATACGTTGACGAGCAGTGGGAAAAGCTGCTCTCAAGATGCAGATAACCATTCAAAAGAGCACTGCCGCAAAATCAGCTCATAAAACTGATTAAAGCGGCAGTTTTTTATTATATGGGAAATAGTGACAGTAAAAATCATAGCTTATTTTATTAGATCGGGCAGTTTTCCAGATGGCGGCCTAACTCATGCAATTTCCGGATAACTGATCGCTTGTTTCGGCCTGTGTGCTTCCTGCATCGGCATACTGGATCCGTGCTTTGCGGTTATCACTGACTCCGCCTCGCCACCGGCGATATGCTGTCATCGTCGCGCTTAAATATTGGCATTTAAAATCATCGAATAATTCATGACAGCTATGTAAAATCCATCTATTTTATGGTATAGTTAATATGTATGCGTGTAATAAAATTTATAATATATACTTAAAGCAAGAAAGGTAGATAATGAGGTAATGGAAAAGAAAATTATGCTTGGCAACGAAGCCTTTGCAAGAGGCGTTTACGAAGCAGGCGTAAAAGTCGTATCTTCGTATCCCGGAACTCCCAGCACGGAAGTGACGGAGACGGCGGCCCGATATGATGAAATGCATGTTGAATGGGCTCCAAATGAAAAAGTTGGAGTAGAAGTGGCAGTAGGAGCTTCCATCGGAGGCGTTCGTTCCCTTTCGTGTATGAAGCACGTAGGATTAAACGTAGCGGCGGATCCGTTCTTTACTGCGGCATATACAGGAGTTACAGCAGGAGCTGTTATACTGGTTGCTGATGATAATGGATGTCACTCCAGCCAGAACGAACAGGATTCGCGATATTACGGAAGAAGCGCAGGAGTTCCGATGCTCGAGCCTGCAAATGCTCAGGAATGTAAGGACTACATAAAAGAAGCTTACGAAATAAGTGAAAAATATGATACGGTCGTGGTGATAAGATCCAATACGAGAATATCCCATTCGAGAGGTATCGTAGAGATCGATGAAAGAAAAGAAAGGGAAAGGATTCCTTATACTAAAAATATACAGAAGTACGTAGCGATGCCTGCGATGGCGAAAAAGCTCCACGTAGCGCAGGAAAAGAGAATGGACGAGATCGCCCGCGACGCCGGCAAAATGGTTTTGAGCCAGGCAGACGGCACAGCTCTAAACAGAGTAGAAATGAGAGATGCCTCCATAGGCATAATAACCAGCGGTATATGCTATCAGTACGTGAGAGAAGCGCTTCCTGAGGCGAGCATCCTCAAGATGGGAATGATAAATCCTATACCTAAGGACATGATAAAGGATTTTGCGGCCAAGGTAGATAAGCTTTATGTTATAGAAGAAGGCAATCCTTATTTTGAAGAACAGATAAGAGCTATGGGCGTGGAACTTGCCGGAGGCAAGGATATGTTCACAATACAGGGAGAATACAGCGCTAACATGATAAGAAAGGCCTTTGGCAAACCGGTGGCAGAAACTGTGGATATAGAAGATGCTCCGGGAAGACCGCCCCTTCTGTGTGCAGGATGTCCTCACAGAGGACTTTTCCACGTGCTGAGCAAACTGAAAACTACAGTTATGGGAGATATAGGGTGTTACACTCTCGGAGCGCTGCCGCCGACATCGTCAATGGACGCATGTCTGTGTATGGGCGCCTCCATCACCATGGCGCACGGATTTGAAAAAGCCGCAGAAAGCAGCGACAATCTCGTGGCCGTGCTGGGAGACTCGACCTTCTTCCACTCCGGTATAACAGGGCTGATCAACATGAACTACAACGGCTCTAAAGGAACCGTCATCGTTCTCGACAACAGGATAACCGGAATGACGGGACACCAGGACAATCCTTCCACAGGGAAAAATGCCAAGGGAGAAGAAGCTCCGGCAGTCGATATAGCGGCGCTGTGCAGAGCTATAGGCGTTAAGAACATCGTAGAGATCGATCCCTTCGATATAAAAGAACTGGAAGAAGTGATAAAAACTGAAACAGCAAGAGATGAGCTTTCCGTTATCATAACCAAGAGACCTTGCGCCCTCATAGTCAAGCAGCCGGATATTCCATACGAAGTTACGGACAGATGCAAGAACTGCAAGATGTGCATGAAAATAGGATGTCCTGCAATAGAAGAGAGAGACGGAAGGCCGTATATCGTAAAGGAAAGCTGCGTAGGATGTGATCTCTGTGCAAGAGTATGTCCTTTCGATGCTATAGAAGCGTTGAAAGCAGCAAAAGACGGAAAGGAGGCTGAATAGCGTGAATAAGAGCAATATACTGATAGTGGGAGTCGGAGGACAGGGAACTCTGCTCGCAAGCGTGCTTTTGGGCAATCTCGGTCTCATGAACGGATATGATGTAAAACTTTCTGAAGTACACGGTATGGCTCAGCGAGGAGGAAGCGTCGTGACTCACGTAAAGCTCAGCGAAGAAACAGTGGATTCTCCGCTGATAGAGAAAGGCGATGCCGATGTCATCATAGCATTTGAAGAGCTGGAGGCGTACAGATGGCTGCCTTACCTGAAAAAAGGCGGTACCATATACGTCAATACTCAGCAGATACTGCCTATGCCGGTAATAATGGGACAGGCGAAGTATCCTGATAACATCATGGAAACGTTGCAAAACGATGCCGGCGCTGTGAAAGCTATAGATGCTCTTTCCATAGCGGAGGAATGCGGAAGCGTAAAAGCGGTGAATGTGGTGCTTTTGGGTGCGGCATCGAAGGATCTTCCTTTTGATGAAGACGCATGGATAAAAGTCATAGAAGAAAAGGTTAAGCCTAAATTCGTGGAACTCAATAAGAAAGCCTTTGAAATGGGAAGAAATGCCTGAGATCCGGGAGACCGCATACGATGGGTCATACCCATGATAAAAAGACATATACAGGACTGCTGACAGATATTATGCAGCCTGAAATATATGAAAAAATCGAAAGGAAAATAACGTATATGATTTGGAACGAGAAAATGGAATGTGCAGACCGTGAGACCATGCGGACTGTACAGCTTGAAAAACTCAAGAAAACAGTTAAGCATGTATATGAAAATGTAGCTCCGTACAGAAAAAAGATGGATGAACTCGGCGTGAAGCCGGAAGACATCCAGAGCCTTGAAGATATAACCAGGCTTCCGTTCAACAGCAAGGAAGATCTGGCGGACAATTATCCGACAGGCCTTTTCGCTATGCCTAAAAAGGATATCGTAAGGATTCACGCATCTTCGGGAACTACAGGAAAGCCTAAGATCGCCGGATACACGAGAAATGACCTGGAAATGTGGGGAGAATGTGTTGCAAGAGGTCTTACCATGGCGGGAGCTACTCCTGAATCCGTAGTACACGTTTCGTATGGTTACGGACTTTTCACAGGAGGTCTTGGAGCCCACATAGGTGCGGAAACCATAGGATCGACGGTAATACCTATGAGCAGCGGAAACACTCAGAAGCAGGTAATGTTCTTAAAGGATATGAAAAGCGACATACTCTGCTGCACTCCTTCATATGCTCTTACGATAGCTGAAGGTGTCAGAAAGGCAGGTATAGCGCCTGATGAACTCAAGCTTTCAGCAGGTGTGTTCGGAGCAGAGCCTTGGACTCAGGGAATGAGAGACCAGATAGAATCAGGTCTGGGAATAAAAGCTCATGATATATACGGGCTGTCTGAGATAATGGGTCCGGGAGTATCGACAAGCTGCAGTGAAAACAACGGAATGCACATACAGGAAGACTATTTCTATGCTGAAATAATAGATCCTGAAACTCTCGAAGTGCTTCCTGACGGAGAAAAGGGAGAGCTGGTAATAACCACCCTCGGCAAAGAAGGAATGCCTCTCATAAGATACAGGACGAGAGACATATGCTATCTCATGAGAGAAAAGTGTGCCTGCGGAAGAACGACGGTAAGGATGAGCCGAGTGTTCGGACGTACAGACGATATGCTCATAATCAGAGGGGTCAATGTATTCCCTTCACAGGTAGAAACGGTAATAGCCAAGTTCAGCGAACTTACGATGAACTATATGTTATACGTTGGAAGAGAACACAATACAGATACTTTTGAACTCGGCGTAGAGCTTGCAGAAGGCCTTGCGATAGATAACATTTCATTTGTTGAAGAACTCAGAGGCAGGATAGAACATGCGCTCAGAGATATGCTGGGTATCGGCTGCAAAGTAAGGCTTCTCAATGAAGGAACACTGCCGAGAAGTGAAGGAAAAGCAGTTAGAGTTCAGGATACGAGAAAACTGTAAGGAGGATTCAAATGGTAGTAAAGCAGGTTTCTGTATTTGTTGAAAATACAGTGGGAAGATTGGCGGATATCACCGGCATACTCTTGGAAAACAACATCGATCTCAAAGCATGTACCATCGCAGAAACAGTTGATTTCGGCATACTTCGATGCATAGTGGAAGATCCGGAAGCCATGGTCAGGATCCTTGTTGAAAAAGGTTTTTCAGCGAGCATCACAGAGGTCATAGGAGTATCGCTTGAAGACAAACCGGGCGGACTTCACCGTATCCTCAAGATACTTGCAGGTGAAGGCATAGCGGTGAATTACATTTATTCGACTATCAAATCCGATGAAGGCAAGGCGCTCATCATGATGAAGGTGAGCGATGAAAAGAAAGCTGAAGAAATACTGAAAGCTAATGACGTTGAGCTTGTAGAGCCGAAAGACCTGTAAGAAAAGCAGTGAAGAAGATGATATTCACTCGATTACCTGATTGTTCAAAAAGGGAAAAAGACTATGAGCTTAGGAAGAAAGATAATTTTAGTAATATGTATAATAGTGTTTCTCGGAGCTGCGGGAACTCTGCTCAACTATTTCCTGACGGGAATGCGTGAGCAGCAGGCGCTTGAAGATCTGGCAAAGCTGAAAACACAGCGGGAAGATATGGAGACTGACAAGGGTACGGTAATAGGAAAGTACGTCGATCTCTATCTCAAAAACGGAGATATAATAGGCTGGATACAGATGGACGGCACAAAGATAGATTATCCGGTCATGTGGACGCCTGATGATCCGGAATACTATCTGAGACGCGACTTCAACAAGGAGCATGCAACTTCAGGAACACCGTTCATGGATGCCTCCAGCGACATTTTTGTGCCGACTTCAAATTTCTTTATATATGGACATAATATGAAAAACGGCACCATGTTCCACGATCTGCTGGATTATGATGATGAGAGCTTTTATCAGAGCCACAAGACTTTCAAATTCGACACCATATATAAAGGCGGCCAGGGTACATACGAGATAGTGGCAGTGGGATATTCCAGGATATATCCTGAAAATTCCGGAGAATTCAAGTACTATCAGTATGCAGGCATAACTTCTGAAGAGGATTTCAATGAATTCGTTGATGGAGTGAAAGGTCTTTCCCTTTACGATACAGGAGTAGAGCCTGAATACGGAGATCAGCTGGTGACGCTTTCTACGTGCACCAATGAAGATGAAGACGGAAGGTTCTTTGTAGTCGGCAGGCGTACCGATGCAAAGCAGGTCACACCTCAGTGAGGAAACTGACATAAGTACGCGGATTTTAAGCAGTCCCGGTTTTCTTTTGTGAAAACCGGGACTTTTATTTTGGCGTAAAAAGATCGGAAGTATCATCAAAAAAACATTAAAAAAACATATTTTGGATATTGAATTCTGTATACAAAGAGTTATAATAGGATTGTTAAAAGATAAACGATTTCTTTCAAGATGTTTTGTTGAACAGAGAGGAGTGGTATCATGTCGTTTAAGTTTGAAAAAGATAAATTCTATATGCAGCCGGTATTTTTCGGCCCTACGACTACTATGCAGAATATGCAGGGAGAGAGGATACTTCATCAGCCTGCTGATGTGGAATGCCTCGGAGTTTCATTTGAAACTAATCCCGATCAGATAGTGGCTCTGCTTCCTGAGGGATTTACTTCAAACGAACCTGTTGTCAGTGTTCAGGTGTGCGAATTCGCCAATATAGGCTGGCTTGCGGGACATACCTACAGCCTCATAAATATCTCTACGCCGGTGCATTTTAAAGGCGAAAGAGATGAACTGGACGGAGACCTGATCCTCGTAATGTTCGAAAACCATGCAGATCCTATCGTAGCGGGAAGAGACGGTATAGGGTACAGTAAGATATACGCTGATATTCCAAGGTTTACACATTATGAAGGTATATACACAGCGAAAGCATACAGCTGGGATTTCCCTTTCATGAAGCTTCAGATAGATGTAAACAAACCTGCTGAAGATCCTGACAGGATGATGAAGCTTGCAGCTCAGAGCCAGGGCAAGATGAATTACAGATACATTCCGTCGGTAGACGATATCACAGTACCGGATGTGGCATATCCTGTATTCAACCCTAAGAAGTGGGAGAAACCGGCAGACTACAAGTGGGAGATAAAGGCTCCTCAGTCCAAGTTCTGCAAGGGCAGTGTGAAGTTCTATGAGCCTGAATGGGAAGACATGCCTACGTATTACAGAGTCGGCAAGGGTCTTGCTGATCTGGAGATAAGAAAATATCTGGGCGCACAGCATATACTTTACAGTGAGCCGTGCGATTATATGCACAGCTACAGGCTGCGATAGCAGACTTTACAATATATTCAGACTGCATTGACTCATTTTGAGCCGTTTTCGGGAAAGATCATTTTGAAAAGCTCTTGCGGAAAGTTTTTGTTAAGGCTTTGGAGGATTTTTTGCCGAGAATATCGTAAAGCAGTTATTTTAGGGCGTTTACGATGACACAGTGCAGATACTGAGGGGTATATAAAAAGCAAAGTCCGATGATTTCACGGCAAATGCCGGGATCGTTGGACTTTTTTATTGTTTTATATTATTTGTTTGCTGCTGTATGGCAGTATCCTGGGAGATCAGACGGCCGTACAGCATAAAAACATCGTGAAGCATTAAATAGGGCTATTGACAAAAAGATTCTATAAGATATAATAGTGATATCAAAATGATATCAAACAAAACAAAACCTGCCGCACATGCAGGAAAAGTAAACGGCCGTATCGTGAATTGCGCGTACAGCGAATATAAATATAGTCAAAATAAAAAATGAGAGGTAGAAAAATGGGAAAAGAAATGGAAAACATGAAAAACAATGTAGTTGAAAAAAATCTCAATCCGGCATCGGGAATGCTGATGCTGATACTTTCCATCGTGGGGATATTAGCGGGGGTATTCCTTATAATAGCCGGGATATGGGCATCCTCGTCTTCCTCCGGGATGGCGGCAGTATTGATAACGGCAGGAGTGCTGCTTATGATACTCTGCTTTATACTCATGGGCGGCCTTAAGATACTGAATCCGAACGAAGCTCTCGTTCTCACCCTTTTCGGTAAATACTACGGAACGATAAAGAAAGACGGTTTTTACTTCGTAAATCCGTTCTGCACAGCCTTTAATCCGTCCGCATCATCATTCAGCGAAGAGATAACGGCGGAGCTTATGGAAAGCGGCAAGAAGAATGCGAAAACTTCAAAGCCGAAGGTAAGTAAAAAAGTTTCCACAAAGACGATGACGCTCAATAATGCTCAGCAGAAAGTAAACGATGTCCAGGGAAATCCTGTTATAATAGGATCAGTGGTTATCTGGAAAGTCGTTAATCCTACAAAAGCTGTGTTCAACGTAGAAAATTATTCGGAATATCTGTCGATACAGTGCGATTCGACCATAAGGAATCTGGCAAGACTTTATCCTTACGACAGCATGGAAGGCGATGACGATGAAATGACTCTCAGAGGATCAAGCTTTGAGATCGCCGAAAAGATGAAATCAGCTCTCCAGGAAAAGGCTGATGACGCAGGTATAGAGATAATAGAAGTAAGGATAACACACCTTGCGTACTCCGAAGAGATAGCAGCAGCAATGCTCAAGAGACAGCAGGCAACGGCAACTATAGCTGCAAGGGAAAAGATCGTTGAAGGTGCGGTAGGCATGGTGCATATGGCGCTCGATAAGCTGGAAAGAGATGATCTGGTGCTTCTGGATGATGAGAGAAAGGCGGCGATGGTATCCAACCTTCTCGTAGTTCTCTGCGGAGATAAGGAAGCGCAGCCTATAGTAAACAGCGGAAGTCTATATTAAAATAAATTTTGTGCGGGGGGGGGTAGAACATCTCATGAGTTTCGATGATATGGACAATAAAGAGGAAAAGCTCAGGGAGCGCCTTGAAAAGCTTAAATCCCTCGAAGATGAGATAAAGAAAAAGGAGAAAGCCATAAAAGATAAAGAAAAGACGAAGAAACAGATGGTAGTGCGTTTGTCTCCGAGTCTGTGGAATGAAATAGCCGCCTGGGCGGAAGAGGATTTCCGCTCCATCAACGGGCAGATAGAATACCTGCTCAGTGAGTGTGTGCGGCAGAGAAAAAAGGGGAATTGAATAAAAGCGGCCCGTCTGAATGAGTATTCAGACGGGCAGTTTGTGATTTTTGGAAGGTATGGGAAAATTTTTTCTTGATTTTATCGGCGTTAAAAGAATATTCGCAGGCTGCTATACCAGAGTTTTCTGCATCCAGATGTGAGGAGTATTTTCCTCGCGGTCCATTTCGCCGAAGGGTTTGTAGCCGAGTTTTTCGTAGAATGGTTTTGCCTGTAACTGCGCATGAAGTTTCAGTGTCTTGGCTCCTTTTGATGCAGCGGTTTCCTCAGCTTTTTTCATGATATCTGCGCCGAGGCCTTTGCCTCGGTATTCTTTTCTCACGGCCAGTCTGCCTAAAATAAATGTCAGATCGTCAGAAACTCCGCCTGGCAGATCGGAGTTATCCTCAAATATCCTGCATGTTGCTGCAGGGATTCCGTTTTGGAAAGCTACGAGATGCGTTGCTGTTTTGTCGATATCATCGAACTCTTCTGAAAAGCTCTGTTCCCGTATAAAGACGTCTTTGCGGATATTGGAGGCAGACTCAGGCAGGGTGTCGAATATTTTTATTTCAATATCTTTTTTTATGTTTAAATTCATGCTTCCCGCCTGATAGCCGCCGAAATCGAGGGTAACGTACAGAAAACCGAGACTTTTTAAATACTGAGAAATGTGCTCGGAGATTCCCGGCGAAATTATTTTATCGAAATCTGAAGGCTCGGTTTCGATCCTTGCGATGAAGCCTTGCTGCGGGTCTCCGTGTATGCGTACGCGCACCTGCGTAAGTCCCAGATCCAGCAGAGCCTGTTCGGCTTTCTCTATCATTTCCAGTTTTTCATTTGTGATCCTCTCTCCGTAAGGTATGCGGGAAACGAGGCAGGCAAAAGATGGCTTGTCCCATGTGGAAAGTCCTGTTTCCTTTGAGAGAATGCGTATTTCTTTTTTTGTCAACCCTGCTTCTTTTAAGGGGCTTTTGACATCAAGTTCCGATATTGCGGCAAGTCCGGGACGGTAGTCCCCCAGATCATCCATATTGGACCCCTCGGCAACGTATGAAAAGCCGCTTTCTTCAGCGGCAGCTATGATTTTGGACATAAGATCGTGCTTGCATATGTAGCATCTGTTTTCGGGGCTGCGTACAAAATCTTCGTTGGACAGCACATCTGCTTCAACGATGAGATGACGTATTCCTTCTTTTTCGCAGAAAGTTCTTGCTTCTTCAAATTCTCTTGATGGAAACGAAGGTGAAAATGCAGTTACTGCGGCAGCTTTTTCGCCCAGCACATCGTGAGCTGTCTTCAGCAGGAAGGTGGAATCGACTCCTGATGAAAAGGCGACGGCCACGCTTTCCAGATTTTTTAGATATTTTTCCAGGCGCTGTTTTTTCTCTGCAAGCTCTGTTTGTTCTGTCTCGGACAGTTCCTGATCAGCCGGGGTATCCGAAGACCCTGAGCCGGTGGATGCTTTTTGCGGCCTGATGTCCTTTTCCTCCTCGGGGGCGTATCTTTCTACCAGCCTTGTTGTATCGGCAAGAGACAGATCGTTTTCTTTTGCGATACGGGAAAGATCGTCGTATTCGTATTTCATGCGGGAAACGCCGTACCCGTGCGAGATCTTGCGGTGCACTTCGCCGTAAGGAGTCGCTATGGATTCGATTTTTCTGTCGAGAATGTGTCTTCTGGTCACGGTTTCTCTTACGCCTATGGTAGTTGTATGTTTGAACAGCAGCCTGATAATATTTTCTCGTTCGCTTTCGCGGCACATTACTCGTATCAGTGTGCCGGGGCGTGATTTTTTCATACCTATCGGAGCTGTGTAGACTTCCAGAGCACCGCCGTCAAAGAGTCGGTCCATGGCAAAGCTGACGGCCTCCGCCGTCATATCATCCACATTGCAGGACAGTTCGAGAACGGTATCATCACTGTCAGCGCTGTGATTTTCCACAGATCCTGTTTCTGCTGTTTCGCCCAGCATTGCACGCAGACAGTTCGCCTGCGGAAAGTCTTTTTTCCCCATGCCGTATCCGATGGCCGAAGTTTTCATCGGAGGCATACTGCCGAAGCGATCAGCGAAATGTTTCAGCAGTGCTGCGCCGGTAGGGGTGCAGAGTTCTCCCTCGATACTGCCTCCGTATGCGGGGATGTTCTTCAATATGAGAGCTGTGGCAGGGGCAGGGACAGGAACCGTGCCGTGAGCACAATTTACATGACCGCTTCCGACGTGGATCGGAGAAATAACCGTTTCGTCCGGTGCGATCTCGTTCATGAGCAGGGAAACTGCGGTTATGTCCGCTATGGCGTCCAGCGTGCCTACTTCGTGGAAATGTATATCGGTGACGGGAACGCCGTGGACCTTGCTTTCCGCATCGGATATGATACGGTATACGGACATAGCGTCCGCCTTTGCAGTTTCGGGCATATCGAGCTTTGAGATTATATGCTCTATATCGGAAACGTTTCTTCCGTGGTGGTGTTCGTGCCGTTCCGCATCATGGTCGTGCCGGTCTGTGACGTGTCCGTGGGCGGAAGGATTATTTCCTGTTATTGATTCATCCTCTTCAGTTCCGTTTACTGTGACGGACATGTGTGTGCCGGTGATACCGCATTTTATCGAAGACTCTCTGGCGAAACGTGCTCCTGGGATACCGATAGAATTTAGTTTATCTATGAAACTGTCCGGATCGGGAAGAAGTTCCAAAAGAGCGGCGGTCAGCATATCACCCGCCGCTCCCATTCCGCAGTCAAGGTAAAGTATTTTCATTTCTTTGCCTCCATGTGATTTATCATACTGGCGAGATAGCCGGCGCCGAATCCGTTGTCGATGTTGACTACGGAGACTCCGCCCGCGCAGGAGTTGAGCATGGATAAAAGAGCCGACAGCCCGTTGAAGGAGGCTCCGTATCCTATGCTCGTAGGTACTGCAATGACCGGACAGTCGGCAAGTCCTCCTATGACGGTGGCAAGCGCTCCCTCCATACCGGCGACAGCGATTATCACGCTTGCCTGCATAACATCCTCTTTATGTGAAAGGAGGCGATGTATGCCGGCAACGCCCACATCGTACAGTCTGACTACATTGTTTCCGAGGGCTTCCGCGGTCAGCACAGCTTCTTCTGCTACAGGGATATCGCTGGTGCCGCCTGTTGCGACGACGATATTTCCTATACCGTCGGGAGCCGGAAAATCGCCGGAAAATCCGATCCGCGCTGTTTCGTAGTAGGAAAGCTCATGTGAATTGCCTATGATCTCGGCTGCTTCCTTTGAAAGGCGTGTTATCAGGATTCTTTCCTGGCCGTTTTCTTTCATGGTATTCATGATACCGATGATCTGCCGGGCTGTTTTGCCTGCGCCGTATATCACTTCAGGTATTCCCTGCTGAACTTTACGGTGAAGATCTGTTTTTGCAAATCCAATGTCTTCGTAAGGTTTTGTTTTTAATTTCAAAAGAGCGTCATCTATTGACATGTCGCCGTCTCTGACGGCTTCGAGAATATGTTTTACTTCACTTTTCATGTTGTCCCCTTTTATTTATTGCGTTATTTATCGCGTGATTCTGTGAGTTTTTTGATTTCGCTTATGGCGTTTTGGATAAGTTTTCCCATGCTCAGGTCTGCAACTCCGGCAATGATGTTGTCGCAGTTGTTGAACGGGATCAGTATGCGGGTCGCGGAACTTCTCGATACGCTGAGGGCAATCCTCGGCGTTATTTCACCGGACAGGGAATCGGATATTACTATTCCGACAGGTCCTGTTATGATATCTGCGCGGCGGCATCCTACCGCGACGGCATTTTCCCCCGTTGCTGCTTCGTCTGCGCCTGCCTTCAGCATGGCGGTAGTAGCCACGCTGTTGGTGCCGACTGCGAAGATCCGAGCATCAGGTATATTCTGTTTTATCGCAAGGACGAGCTGTCTGCCGAGACCGCCGCCCTGTGCATCTATTATAAGTATCGTCATAATGATCATCCTTTTTAACGGCTGTGATTATCGCTGTAAGTATAGCATAAAAAAATGAAAGTTTCCACCTGGGGTAAGGAGCCTCAGGCTGAAAAGTCTGATCTGAGCTGCTTTATGAGCGGGAGGAACCGGTCGCTGTCCTCTCTGCGGCAGACGAAGTGGTATGTTACGTGAACTTCATTATCTGTGATAGGGATAACTTTTTTACCTGCTTCCTGTCTCTGTTCGGCAGAGGCATCAGTCGTAAAGGATGGAAAGGCGCTGGTGCCGGAAATCTGCTGGAAGGCATCGAATTCGTTCATGTATAGAAAATGTGCGTCAGGGAGCTTTTCTTTGCACATTTCGTACCAGAATCCTATATGGGTGTAGAGCAGTATGTTTTGATAAGCCAGATCTTTCAGCTCAAGCTCACTGAGTGCTGAAAGAGGATGTTCGTGAGGGACCCACAGAGAAAGATTTTCCTGCCTGTAGGGAAATGAAAAGAATTCGTCAGGACACTTGAGAGACTTGCCGGTCTCTTCGTGCACTATTATTATCTGATAGAGACCGTGTTCAAGACCTTCCCATAGAGCTTCGTTGCTGTTTTTGAGTTCGTAGGATACGGTGAAGCCGCTGTAAAAACGGGGGAGAAGAGGGACGATGTCCGATACGGGTATCGGGGCGCATGCGCCCAGGCACAGAGTATGTTTTGTTTTATCGAAAAGCCGGATCTTTTCGATCATCTCTTCCTGCTGGGTCAGCAGCTTTTCGGTAAGTTCCACAGTCAGTCTGCCGGTATCGTTCAGTGTGAGTTTGTTTTTTGTCCTTTCGAAGATCGGTACGCCAAGGATATCTTCGAGTTTTTTCATGGATTGACTTAGTGCGGGCTGTGAGATATGCAGATTTTCCGATGCGGCGGAAAGCGTGCCGTTTTTTGAAAACGCGATGAGCTGCTGCAGCAGATAAGTTTCTATCATATGTAATCCTTTCTTTAGAGGTTAACGTCAGTGAGCTGCCGTTTCCATATTATGTGAAAGCCGCGGTGCTGACCGGGGCACATTGATAACACAGCGACTTACTATTAGTTTTAATTATAGCACATTTGGTAACGTGTATTGTACTTTTCCCTTGCATTTTTCTATAATAATTTCAGAAAGAGTTTTAAAATTACGATTGGAGGTTTTGAAAATGGAATTTGTAACACTGAATAACGGCGTAAAAATGCCGATGGAAGGTTTTGGAGTATTTCAGGTGCCGGATCTGGCGCAGTGCGAACAGGCTGTTTTGGATGCTATCAGCACAGGTTATAGGTCTATAGATACAGCGGCAGCATATATGAATGAAGAGGCTGTTGGCGCAGCGATCGCTAAATGCGGCGTTCCCCGTGAAGAGCTTTTTATAACGACCAAGCTGTGGGTGCAGGATTCAAGCTATGACGGAGCTAAGAAAGCTATAGACAGATCTCTTAAAAATTTGAGACTTGAATACCTGGATCTGTATCTTGTGCATCAGCCTATGGGAGACTACATCGGAGCTTATAAAGCTATGGAAGAGGCGTACAAAGAAGGAAAGATAAAAGCTATAGGAGTATGCAATTTCTATCCTGCACGTCTTGCTGATCTTTGTGAAACGGTAGATGTGATACCGGCTGTAAATCAGGTGGAGCTTCATCCGTTTTTCCAGCAGGCCGATGCCCTTGAGCTGATGAAAGAGTATGGAGTTATTCCTGAAGCATGGGGACCTTTTGCCGAAGGAAAATACGGCATATTTACAAATCCTGTATTGACTGAGATAGGAGAAAAGTACGGCAAGAGCGCTGCGCAGGTAGCTCTCAGATGGAATGTTCAGAGAGGCGTTGTAATAATACCTAAGTCGGTGCATAAGGACAGGATGGAGCAGAATATAGATATATGGGATTTTGAGCTGACTGAGGATGAAATGAAAAAGATTGCGGATCTTGATATGGGACACAGCGAAATCGTGGATCACAGTGATCCTGCATTTGTTAAAATGCTTCACAGCATGAAAATACATGACTGAGAGAGTCTGTAAAAAGGGCGATCTGCCACGCGTGATCAGGATATGTTTTAAATTAAGATAAAAGAGCCTTCGCTCTGATGCAGTGCATATAACATACTGCGGGAGCAAAGGCTCTTTGTTTCGTGTTTTTAGAATGAATTTATGCGTCTATTCCATAACTGCGCCTTTTGAGGATGCTGTAACATTTCTCATGTATCTTGCCAGCCATCCTGATTTTACATTCGGAGGAGGCGCAACATAGGATTTTCTTCTTGCTTCGAATTCTTCGTCTGATACTTTGGCGTTGATGCTCGATGCCGGTATATCAATTTCTATTATATCTCCTTCGCACAGCAGACCGATATTGCCTCCTGCGGCAGCTTCAGGACATACGTGACCGATGGATGCGCCTCTGCTCGCTCCGCTGAAACGACCGTCGGTTATAAGTGCCACTGTTTTATCCAGCTTCATTCCGGCAAGAGCGCTGGTAGGATTGAGCATTTCTCTCATTCCAGGACCGCCCTTAGGTCCTTCATATCTTATGACTACCACATCGCCGTCAACGATCTTTCCGTTGTATATGGCGTCGATAGCTTCTTCTTCCGAGTTGAATACACGGGCAGGTCCGCTGTGTTTGAGCATTTCAGGAGCCACGGCGCTTCTCTTTACTACGCAGCCGTCCTGCGCGATGTTGCCCCACATTATAGCGATACCGCCTGTTTTGCTGTACGGATCGTCAACAGGTCTTATTATGTCGTAGTTTTTGACGTGGGCGCCCTTCATATTTTCGCCGACGGTTTTCCCTGTGGCTGTGATAAGGCTTTCATCGATAAGATCTTTTTTTGCAAGCTCACTGAACACTGCCATAAGTCCTCCGGCGTTGTTAAGGTCATGCATATGTGTGCCGCCTGCCGGAGCCAGATGACATAAATTAGGCACTTTTGCGCTGAATTCATTGAATATATTGAGATTCAGTTCAACGCCGGCTTCGTTGGCGATAGCGAGCAGGTGAAGAACGCTGTTTGATGAGCATCCCAGCGCCATATCGCATGCCAGCGCGTTTCTGATGGATTTTTCGTTGATAATGTCTCTTGCTTTGATATCTTTTTCAACGAGATCCATTATAGCCATTCCTGCGTGTTTTGCGAGACGTATCCTTCCGCTGTCTACCGCAGGGATAGTGCCGTTGCCCGGTAGAGCTATGCCGATGGCTTCTGAAAGGCAGTTCATGCTGTTGGCTGTGTACATGCCGGAGCATGAGCCGCAGCCGGGGCATACGTTCTGCTCGAATTCAAGGAGCTGGTCGTCATCTATGATATCGGCTTTTCTGGCGCCTACGGCTTCGAACATCTTTGAAAGGCTGGTCTCCTCACCGTTTACCAGGCCGGACATCATCGGACCTCCCGAACATACTACCGTAGGGAGATTTATTCTTACTGCTCCCATGATCATGCCGGGAACTATCTTGTCGCAGTTAGGCACGAGGACCAGACCGTCAAGAGCGTGAGCCATTGCCATGGTTTCAACGCTGTCTGCGATAAGCTCCCGGCTGGCGAGGCTGTACTTCATGCCGATATGTCCCATGGCGATACCGTCGCAGACGCCTATGGAAGGGATCTCGATAGGTGTTCCTCCCGCCATTCTAACACCGGCTTTTACAGCCTCGGCAACCTTGTCGAGGTGTATATGTCCCGGAACTATTTCGCTTTTAGCTGAAACGACACCTATGAGGGGGCGCTCCAGCTCTTCTTTTGTATAGCCCATAGCGTAGAAAAGGCTTCGTGCCGGAGCCTTTTCTACACCTTTAGTTACTTTATCGCTTATCATTTCGCTATCCTTTCGTAATGCAGCTGTACGTTTTCAGGAGGCGATTATTTTTTCAGCCAGCTCATCATCTTTCTGAGCTCTTCGCCTACCTTGCAGAGAGGATGTGAAGCTTCCTTCTTTCTTGTTGCCAGGAATCTTGCTTTTCCGCCTGCGTTGAATTCCTGAATGAATTCGCTTGCGAAAGTACCGTCCTGTATTTCGGAGAGAACTTTTTTCATTTCTTTTCTCGTATCTTCTGTGATGATCCTTCTGCCTGTTCTGTAGTCGCCGTATTCAGCAGTGTTGGAGATGGAGTATCTCATCTTGTCGAAACCACCTTCGTTGATAAGGTCAACTATGAGCTTCATTTCGTGGATACATTCGAAATAAGCCATTTCAGGAGCGTAGCCTGCTTCAACGAGAGTATCGAATCCGGCCTTCATCAGCTCTGTTACGCCGCCGCAGAGTACTGCCTGTTCTCCGAAGAGGTCTGTTTCTGTCTCTTCTTTGAAAGTTGTTTCAAGGATTCCGGCTCTGCCTGCTCCGATACCGCATGCGTATGCGAGCGCGTAATCCTTAGCTTTTCCGGAAGCGTCCTGATAAACTGCGATGAGGCTTGGAACTCCTTTTCCCTCAACGTACTGGCTTCTTACTGTGTGACCAGGACCTTTAGGAGCGACCATGATGACATCGAGATAGTCGGCAGGCTTTATCTGGTTGAAGTGGATGTTGAAGCCGTGAGCAAACATGAGGACATTTCCTTCCTTCATGTGCTTTTCTATCTGATTTTTGTATATCTCTGCCTGGAGCTCATCCGGTGTGAGGATCATTACAACATCTCCGGCCTCGGCAGCTTCTTCTATGCCCATTACCTTAAGACCTGCGGCTTCTGCTTTGGCAGCGTGAGCCGAACCCGGTCTGAGACCTACTACTACATTAACGCCGCTTTCGTTAAGGTTCATAGCGTGAGCGTGACCCTGGCTTCCGAAACCTATAACAGCAACTGTTTTTCCGTCGAGCATACCTAAATTACAATCATGATCGTAGTATTTTTTTATCATTGTCTTTCTCTCCTTTACCTATTGGATTTAAAATTTTATTTGAAGAATTTTTTAATTCTCTTTATCTTTACTCTTCGTCCTCAGTATCCCATCCGGCGCCTCTGCCGATGCCTGTTATACCTGTACGGCATACCTCGGATATATCATAGCAGCTCATCATATCCATGAAACCGTCAAGCTTGTCTGAGCCGCCTGTCAGTTCTATGATAAGACTGTTTTTTGAGAGGTCTATGATTTTTCCTCTGTATATTTCAACGATTTCCTTTATGCCGGATCTTTCCGTCTTATCGGCGTTTACCTTCAGCAGCAGAAGTTCTCTGTAAATACTGCTTGCAGGGTCCAGCGTGAATATTTTTCTCACGACTTCAAGCTTTGCTGTCTGAGAGAGTATCTGGTGAAGGCCCTGCTCAGTGCCGGTGAATACCACGGTTATCCTTGAAAGCTTAGGATCGTTGGTGGTGGATACCGTAAGGGAATCGATATTGAATCCCCGTCTTCCGAAAAGGCTGCTGACTCTTGTCAGTACGTTTGCCTGGTTATCGACGAGAATACTGATAACTTCTTTTTTTATCTTCTTATCCATTTTTCCCTCCTTAGCTAACCTATGATCATATCTTCTATGGCACCGCCGCTCGGTATCATAGGAAGAACACGTTCTTCTCTTGATATAGCGCAGTCTATCCATACAGGACCTTTTTCCTTGAGGGCCTGTTTGAAGACTTCCTCGAACTCTTTAGGATTCCCTGCCGAAAAACCTTTAGCTCCAAAGGCTTCTGCAAGCTTAGGGAAGTTTGTCTTCCTTTCAGGTGTCGTGGCTGCGTATCTCTTGCCGTAGAAAGAAGTCTGCCACTGGTATACCATTCCGAGGACTCTGTTGTTCATTATTATAGTTATTATAGGGAGGTTTTGGCTGACAGCTGTGCAGGCCTCGTTGAGATTCATGTGGAAAGAGCCGTCGCCGGTAAAATGTATAACGCGTTTTTCAGGACATCCTATCTGCGCTCCGATCGCCGCTCCGTATCCGTAGCCCATTGTTCCGAGTCCTCCGCTGGTGATGAAGTTTTCGGTCTTCTCATGCTTGAGGTACTGGGCTGCCCACATCTGATGCTGCCCTACATCTGTCACGTAGATAGTTTCTTTGTCGGTCATATCGCATACTGCGTGTATTATTTCACTTGGGTGGAGTTCGGCGTCCTGACTCTTGACATCTCCTGTCTTTTTCTTCCATTCCGTTGCCTGCGATACCCATTCCGAGTGATCGTTCTTTTTTATAAGAGGGAGAAGCTTAGTCAGGAATTCTTTGATGTCGGCGCTTATGCCCAGGTCTACGAGCACGTTTTTGTTTATTTCGCTTGTATCTATATCTATCTGTATTTTCCTTGCTTTTTTAGCGAATTTTTCAGGGTTCAAAGCTACCCTGTCGCTGAATCTTGCTCCGAGGGCTATGATGAGATCCGCTCTGTCTACGGCTTTGTTTGCGGCTATGCTTCCGTGCATGCCTATGAGGCCGAGGTTTCTCTTGTTGTCATATCCTACGATGCCTGCGGCCATAAGAGTGTAGGTAGCAGGTATATCTGCGGTCTCTATCAGCTGATTGAGCTCTTTGCCTGCGTCTGAAGCGGCGACACCGCCGCCGAAGTAGACGATAGGTTTCTCTGCGGAATTTATCATAGCGGCGACTTCCTGCACAGACTCATCCGAAAATTCAGGAAGAGGGTTGAGCGGCAGGGGATCGGCGTGCTTGTACTCTGTCTGAGCTGCCGTTACATCCTTTGTTATATCGATGAGTACAGGGCCTTTTCTTCCGCTGTTGGCGATCCTGAAAGCGTTTCTCAGCGCATCGGCAAGATCTTCTATCCTGTTCACGAAA
>UQNP01000002.1 GCA_900542385.1 uncultured Eubacterium sp. | reverse complement strand
AAGCGCTACCGGGAAGGCGAATATATTCCGATGAAGGAATTCCGGAAACTGGATATCGCTTTTCACAAAGCGGTTATCGAAGGATGCGAAAATCAGATCATCTCCAGATCACTTCCGATGTTTCTCGCCACGTGTACGGAGTGGTACAGCGTGTGGACGAGCCTCGATTTCGAAAGAGTTCTGAACAGTTTTGAATACTTCCATAAAAAAATTCTGGAAGCGGTAGAGGCTCATGATCCGGAAAAGGCATACCGCTATTCGGCGGATCACACCCAGGAAATCATCGATATCTACCAGAGTGGTTCCAAATCTTAATTTTATGATTGAAATGATATATAAATCATGATAAAATACTTCTCGTATTTTGCCGGCGTGATGGAATTGGCAGACGTGCGGGACTCAAAATCCCGTGGTGGCAACACCGTATGGGTTCGACCCCCATCGCCGGCACCATCATATGGTATTTGATAGGTGTTTGCAACATAAACCTGGTAGGAGGAATCTTTAATGAACAACGGAAATATTTGGGTAACGATTTTACCTCTGGTCATCTTGATTGCTGTAATGTACTTCTTGCTCATAAGACCTCAGAAGAAGAGAGAAAAAGAAGTCAACGCTATGAGAAGCAGCGTGCAGGTGGGAGATGAGATCATCACGATAGGAGGCATCTGCGGTAAAGTAGTAAAGACCAAAGAGGACTCGCTCGTTATTCAGGTCGGAGCTGACAGAGTAAAATTTGAAATCATGAGATGGTCTGTTTCAAAAGTTGTTGAAGAAAGTGAAAAGCGTTCAGTTAAAGCTCAGGATGATGATATCGAAGAAGCTGAAGAAACTGAAGTTAAGAAATCAAAGCCTAAGAGGATCAAGAGAATGAGTGCTGTTTCGCAGGAAGCTGAGGAAACTGAAGAAGAAAAGACTGAAAAACCGGAAGAACAGCAGGAAGCCGAAGATGCTGCGGCAGAAGAAAAAACTGAAGATGCTGCAAAGGATGAAGAAGCAAAATAATTCGGATCTGATCCGGGCAGTATGACAATCAGGATTTAAAGAGATGGTATAGCCATCTCTTTTTATATACACTTAATCATAATATTTTCGCACCTTCAATACAATGTAGTGGAGGTGTATTATGGATGTATTCAGAAAAAGTTTAAAGGCATATATTGCTGCGATGATACTGTTTATCGCTTTTACGGCGATCTTAGCGGCTATGGTGACTTTTACGGGCTTCAAAGAAGAGTGGACCTTTGCAGGACTGATAGTATCAATGACTGTATCAGCTATGCTTCTCGGATATTTTGAAAGCAGAGTCATCGGTAAAAGGGGTTTGATATCCGGCGCTTTATCGGCTTTGATTTTTGTAGTTCTGATACTTTTGGCTGCGGAAGGAGTTTTTTCAGATATGCCGGAGGCATCGAAGCATACACTGGCATATCTTCTGCCTGTAGCAGGAGGAGGTGCAGGAGGTATAGCAGGTGTTGCAGGAGAAAACTGAAACCTTTGAAACTTTTGGTTAATTTCCTTATAAATATAGAAAAATCAACGTGTTTACCCTTGTTTAAGTATATAAAAAGTAGTAAAATATCAACAGTATGATTGAATGGGATATTGTATCCACAGAAATAATATACAGCATACCGGAGGCATAAATGAGTTATAAATTAAAACGAGTTTTAGCAGTAATAATCATTCTTATAATCGCAGCGGGTTGGTATTTGACTATTTTTGGAGCAGGTCCTATAGCGCCGCTCAAAGACAGGATGAAGCTCGGACTTGATATAGAAGGCGGAGTCTACGTCGTTCTGGAAGCCCAGACCGATCTTACGGGAGATGAGCTGCGTCAGAATATGGAACAGACGCAGGCAGTCATTGAAGAGAGAGTAAACCAGATGGGTCTTGCAGAACCGATAGTTACAATAGAAGGTGAAAAAAGGATAAGAGTGGAACTGCCGGGAGCCGAGGACGCTGAAGATGCTATAGACCAGATCGGCAGAACGGCACAGCTTCAATTTGCTCTCGCAGACGGCACTGTAGTACTTGACGGAAGCAATGTGGAAGATGCTTCTGTAACTACGGACAATCAGTCAGCGGGGTATGCCGTTGCTCTTGAATTCGACAATGAAGGTGCTGATCTGTTTTACGATGCGACAACAAAAGCTTATAATGGCTCTGTAACGTCATCTGTTGAAGGGGTCAGCAATGACGCAATAATGATACTTCTGGATGGAGAAATAATCTCCGCTCCGTCGGTCAATGAAGGCCCTATAAGCGGAGGAAGCTGTACGATAACGGGAAACTTTTCACAGGAAGAAGCTTCTAATCTTGCAGCCCTTATAAGAGGCGGAGCTCTGCCTCTGGAGCTTGAGGAAGTTAATTCTTCAGTACAGTCAGCACGTATAGGATATTCGGCTCTCGAGATGAGCGTGTATGCAGGCATAATAGGTCTGGCTATAATACTCATCCTCATGTGCGTGGCGTACAGAGGACTTGGAGTGGCTGCGGATCTTGCGCTTCTGTTGTATGTAGTTATAGTACTCAATATAATAGCAGCTGCGGGAAGCGTTCTTACGCTGCCCGGAATTGCAGGCATAATATTGTCCGTGGGCATGGCGGTCGATGCTAATGTCATAATATTTGCAAGAATAAGAGAAGAAATAGCCAGCGGTAAGACGGTGCGGGTCGCTACCCAGATGGGATTCAAGCGTGCTATGAGCACGGTAATAGATTCGCAGGTCACTACGCTGATAGCTGCTGTTATACTTTATGAGATAGGTACAAGCTCAGTGAAGGGATTTGCCTGGACTTTCATGATAGGTATAATAGTGGGCATATTCACGGCGGTTGTCATAACTCAGCTTTATGTAAATATGATGTCTGAGAGCAAATTGCTGGCAAAGAAATCGCTTTTCGGTATAAAGAAAAACAACAGGGCAACTTTTCATATCAACAAAGATCTGCATTTCATGAAATACAAGAAAGTATTTTATGCGATCTCGATAATAATCATAGCGGCAGGTCTTGGATTCAGCTTAGTAAGAGGAATGAACTACGGTATAGAC
This sequence comes from uncultured Eubacterium sp., assembly GCA_900542385.1. Lineage (GTDB taxonomy): Bacteria > Bacillota > Clostridia > Peptostreptococcales > Anaerovoracaceae > Lentihominibacter > Lentihominibacter excrementavium. The sequence goes on along the minus strand of UQNP01000002.1, from coordinate 34,017 downwards.
TTTACCGGAGGCACTATGATACAGATGGATATGGGAAAGACTGTGCCTATATCTGAGGTGGAGGATGCTATCAGTGAATATAATCTCGACCCTGAAATAATATATTCCGGGGAGAACAATGAGCAGATAGTTATAAGGACCATAGAATCTCTTGGAAATGATGAACGGGCTGATGTCATAAACAGCATAAACGAGACTTTCGGAACAACGAATGAAAATGTAGTATCTCAGGAGCTCTTCGGACCGTCTGTCGGAAAAGATCTCAGAAACAATGCAATACTGGCTATAGTTATAGCAGGTCTGTGTATGCTCGTTTACATACGTTTACGATTCTCCCAGTGGAAGTTCGGAGGAGCAGCGCTTCTTGGAGTACTGCATGACGTTTTAATCATGCTTGCGTTCTATGCAATATTCGGAATCACAATAAACAATCCGTTCATAGCAGGTATACTGACGGTGATAGGTTATTCCATAAATGATACGATAGTAGTATTTGACAGGATAAGAGAAAACAAGAAATATCATGATGACGGAGATCTGGCAAAACTGATAGACAGGAGTATCACTCAGACCCTTGGAAGATCTCTCATGACTTCCTTTACTACGCTGGTGGTAATGATACCGCTTTTGATACTGGGAGGGGAGAGCATAAGAGAATTCGTACTTCCGCTCATGGTAGGCATTATTGCAGGCGCATATTCCTCAATAGCTGTATGCAGTCCGCTTTACTATGATTTCAACGGCAGAAGAAAGCTTTCAAAATACGAAAAGCAGGTCAAAGCAAATATAAAAAACAATAAAAAGAAAGCGAAGAAGATCGCAGCGCCCGATGATGACAAAGAGAAAGAAGAACTAAAAGCAAAAGCATTGGAAAGCATACAGGAAGATGATGATAACCCAGGTGAACAAAAGACTTCTGAATCTTTGATCAAAGAAGAAAACAGTCTTGAGGAAAAAGAAAAAGGTAAGACCGAGGCAAATAAAAAAAGATCCAAAAGATATGTGAAAGGAAATAAGAATAAAGGTTAACTGACGAACATGAAGAAAAGAAGCGAGTTTTTAGATACAATTTTAGAATACAATCCAAACTACGATATAGAACTTATCGGACGCGCTTACGATGTGGCCGAAGAGATGCATCGCGGGCAGCTTAGAAAGTCCGGGGAGCCTTATCTCATACATCCTATGGCTGTAGCGGAGATACTGGCTGATTTAGGTATGGATGAAGAGACTATCGTAGCAGGTCTGCTTCATGATGTAGTTGAAGACACGGAATATACTGAAGAAGATCTTATAGCTGATTTCGGCGAAGACATAGCGCTTCTGGTCGACGGCGTAACAAAACTGGCTTCTATCAAATTCGAGAGCAAGGAAGAACGTCAGGCAGAAAATCTCAGAAAGATGTTTCTCGCTATGTCGAAGGATATAAGGGTTTTAATTATAAAGCTTTCGGACAGGCTGCACAACCTGAGGACTATCAACTATATGACTCACGACAAGATAATAGAAAAGTGCAGAGAAACACTTGATGTTTATGCGCCGCTGGCTGCAAGACTCGGTATATACGCCATGAAGATGGAGCTTGAGGATATAGCGCTTAAATTTCTTGATCCGGAAGCATATTACAATCTTGCCGAGCAGGTGAGCGAGAGAAAAGATGAGAGAGAAGACGCTATAAATATAGTGGTGGAAAAGATAAAAGAATCCCTCGATGATATAGATATACATTATGATATATACGGACGGTCCAAACATTTTTACAGTATATATAAGAAAATGAAATATCAGCACAAAACCCTTGATGAGATATTCGATCTCATGGCAGTCAGGATAATCGTAGATACGGTAAAAGACTGCTACGCTGTGCTGGGACTGGTGCATACCATGTGGACTCCTATACCGGGACGGTTCAAAGACTATATAGCTATGCCGAAACCAAACATGTATCAGTCGCTTCACACAACGGTGATAGGAGATACGGGGAAGCCTTTTGAAATACAGATAAGAACCTACGAAATGCACAGAATCGCCGAATACGGTATAGCGGCTCATTGGAAATACAAGGAAGGCATAACGTCTGACAAAGAAGAAGTTAACCTTTCCTGGCTCCGACAGGCTCTTGAATGGCAGAAGGAAGCCAGTGATCCTAAGGAATTCATGGAATCCTTGAAAATGGATCTGTTTTCGAGTCAGGTTTTCGTGTTCACGCCAAAGGGGGATGTAATAGAGCTTCCTGCGGGAGCAACTCCCCTTGACTTTGCATTTAAAATACATTCGGATATAGGCTGCAAGTGTGTAGGCGCTAAAGTCAACGGCAAAATGGTAACTATCGATCACAAGCTGGAAAACGGCGATATAATAGAGATCGTAACGAATCCGAACTCGGCAGGACCAAGCATAGACTGGCTGAGAATAGCAAAGAGCAGTTCTGCGAGAAACAAAATAAGACAGTGGCTCAAGAAAGAAAACAAAACCAACGTTGTTGATAAAGGCAAAGACATTATAGACAGGTATATCCGCAAAAAAGGATATGACCCGAGAGAGCTTCTTAAGAATACTTTTATTACTAAAGCCGTGAAAACGCTGGGATATAAGAACAGCGACGAGCTTTTCGCACAGCTGAGCAACGGAGGGACGCTGCAGAGCAAACTGATGAATATGCTTATAGGCTTTGATGAGGAAGCAAAGCATGAAGAAGCAGCGGAAAAAGAAAAAACGCTCCTTGAAAATCTCGAAGAGATGCGTGAGAAAACTGAGAAAAGAGCTCAGCACTCCAAACGCACCAGAGATGAAAAGTCAGGAGTGAAAGTTGAGGGCGTGGACAACCTGATGATAAGGATGGCAAGATGTTGCAACCCTGTTCCGGGCGACGATATCATCGGATTCATAACAAAGGGAAGAGGAATATCTGTACACAGAAAGGACTGTGATAATCTCAAATCACTGCCGCCTAAGGAAAGGGCGCGCTTCATAGACGTCACATGGGATACGGAGGCGCAGGACAAATCCTTCAATGCAGGAATAACACTGATAGCAAAGGATCAGAAGAGTATGTTGTCCAGCATATCCAAGATATGCGAAGACCTGGATGTGCATATATCAGGTCTTAATGCAAAGGCGAACAAGGATGAGACACTCAAGATAGACCTTACTCTGTCGATACACGACAGAACACAGATGGAGAAAATATGCCGGTCCCTTAAGAATGTACCTGGCGTAATGGAGGCATACAGAGCAAAATCATGAGAGCAGTAATACAGCGTGTAACGAAAAGCAGCGTATCTGTCGGCGGTGAAGTGACCGGCAGTATTAAACAAGGACTTACAGTGCTTATAGGAGTTGAAGACGGAGATACAGAAAAAGATGCGGAATATATAGCATCCAAAACAGCGGGACTGAGGATATTTGAAGACGAAGACGGAAAAATGAACCTTTCAGTCAAAGACATAGGCGGAAGCATACTTGCTGTTTCGCAGTTCACTCTTTTAGGAGACGCAAGAAAGGGCAGAAGACCCAGCTTTGCATCGGCTGCGCCTCCCCAGGAAGCGCGAAGGCTCTATGAAAAGGTGATCGAACTGATAAAAAACGAAGGCATAGATGTTGAGGAAGGTGTTTTTCAGGCCGAGATGATGGTTAAAATAGATAATGACGGACCTGTGACCATATTGCTTGACAGCGGCAGAAAATTTTAACGTATATAAACAGACAAAAGGAGAGGTATAATGCGTATAACTAATTTACCGAGCGGTATGCTCAGCGTAAACACATATCTGGCGGTCGATGAAGAGACCAACAAAGGTATAATAGTCGATCCGGGCGGATACAACAAGGCTCTTACCAATGCGGTGGCTGAAAACGGTACGGATATAGAATATATAATAATAACTCATGGTCATTCTGATCATATATGCGGAGTAAACGAGCATAAGGAAGAGTTTCCAAATGCAAAGGTTGTAGCATATAAAGACGAGGAGCCTATGCTTTTGAGTCCTGATATGAACCAGAGCATAGCCTTTGGACAGCCTTATACGGTAAAAGCTGATATCCTCGTCTCAGACGGAGATGAACTTGACTTTGGAAATCTTACCATGAAATTCATGCACACTCCCGGACATACAAAAGGAGGAATGTGCATTTATATAGAAAAAGCAAATGTTTTATTCAGCGGAGACACCCTGTTCTGTCAGTCAATAGGAAGAACGGATTTTCCGGGAGGCTCCTATGCTGAGATAACTGATTCAATAAGGAACAAGCTTTTCAAACTGCCGGATGAAACCAATGTTTTCCCGGGACATATGGGAACCACTACTATAGGCTTTGAAAAGGAGAACAATCCTTTTGTATAGATGTGTGATATCCGGAACAGATAAAATAAATCAGTACGAAGAACTGATAAAAGAATTTTTGAAGCCTGGAGAATATGAGATCCGCGCGGCATTATCTGAGGAAGCGTCAAAGCTGGATGAGAACACAGAAGATGCATGTGAGGATGATCTGATATGCCGTTACAGTTTTGGCGAAAACGGAAAAGACGGGATAAAAAGACGTATATATGAAGATCTTGCAGATTATACGGGCAAGAGACCTAAATGGGGAATCCTGACAGGAATAAGGCCTGTAAAAATGGCAGGAGAGATGTATAAAAGCAACGGCAATCTGTCAAAAACGGCTGATATCCTGCAAAATGACTACATGGTCCACAGAGATAAAGCAGAGCTTGTGACGGATATGCTCCGGTACCAGCTTAGTACCGCAGGATATCCTAAAGACAGAAGTTTATCGATTTATATAGGAATACCGTTTTGTCCGACGAGATGTCTCTACTGTTCCTTTACGTCCAATCCTGCGGATGAAAAGGAAATTGACAAATATCTGGAAGCCTTGTTTCGTGAGATAGATTACGCATCTGAGGAGACGAGGAGGACCGGGGCGAATCTGGAATCCCTGTACATAGGCGGAGGTACGCCTACTTCGCTTCAGGCAGACAGCCTCCGCAGACTTTTAAAAAAGATAAGTGGCAGCTTTGATATTAAGGCGTTAAATGAGTTTACCGTCGAAGCAGGAAGACCGGATACGATAACGGAAGAAAAGCTTTACACGATGAAAGAGGCGGGAGTGGACAGGATAAGCATAAATCCTCAGTCCATGAACGAAAAAACTCTCAAAATAATAGGAAGATCCCATACGGCAGAAGATATCGAAAGGGCTTTTGATATGGCTAAGAAAGCAGGTTTCGACACAATCAACGCTGATCTGATAGCGGGGCTTCCGGGCGAAGATATGAATGATTTCAGATACAGCCTTGACAGAGTGCTGAAGCTTGGAGCGAAAAATATAACTCTGCATACTCTTTCCGTTAAGCGGGCTTCAAGACTTAAAGAGGCAGATGAATTTTACAATTATAAAAATGAAAATACAGTCGAAGATATGCTGTCGTATGCTTTGAAGCATATGAGATCCCAGGGTTATGAGCCTTACTACCTCTACAGGCAGAAGCACACTTCGGGAAATACGGAGAATATAGGTTTCTGCAAGGATGACAGGGTGTCGGTCTATAATATAAGGATTATGGAAGAAGCTCAGTCAATACTTGCGCTGGGTGCAGGAGGAATAAGCAAAGTTTATTTTCCTGACGAAAACAGGCTGGAGAGAGTGGCAAACGTTTCAAATTATGAGATCTATATAGACAGGATAGATGAGATGATAAACAGAAAGAAAAAAGGTTTTTTCGGAGAGACAGTCTGGAGGTGAATTTATGCTGACTAAAGCGCCTAAGGGCACTAAGGATATGATGCCGGAGGAGGCATATAAATGGCATTACATAGAGGAAGCATTTGCTGAAATATGTGCAAATTACGGATACAGTGAGATAAGGACTCCCATGTTTGAACATACGGAGCTTTTTAAACGGGGAGTAGGAGATACTACCGATATAGTGCAGAAGGAAATGTATTCCTTTCAGGATTACGGCAAAAGAAACATAACGCTCAAACCGGAAGGGACCGCGTCAGTAGTAAGGGCGTATACAGAACATAAGCTGTTTGCAGGACCGCAGCCGGTCAAATTTTATTACAATATACCGTGCTTCAGATATGAGAAGCCGCAGTCTGGAAGACTGAGGGAGTTTCACCAGTTCGGTATTGAAACCTTCGGCACTTCTGATATGCTTGCCGATGCTGAGATAATAAGCCTTGCTGATGAATTTCTCAAAAAAATGGGAATAACTGATATAGAACTTAGGATAAACAGCGTTGGATGTCCTGAATGCAGGAAAGTGTACCGCGAAGCCTTGAGGGGATTCTTAAAGCCTCGCTACGATGAGCTGTGTGACACCTGCAAAGACAGATATGAAAGAAACCCCATGAGGATACTGGACTGTAAATCTCCTGTGTGCAGTGAGATCGTAAAGGATGCACCGGTAATGCTTGATTATCTGTGCGATGACTGCAAAGCGGCTTTTGAAGAGCTGAAAGAAAACCTCGATGCTATGGGCATCGAATATAAAGTGGATACAGGGATCGTCAGAGGACTGGATTACTATACTAAGACGGCTTTTGAATTCGTTACTGAAAAAATAGGCGCCCAGGGGACTGTATGCGGAGGAGGAAGATACGATCACCTCGTTGAAGAAGTAGGCGGTCCGTCAACTCCCGGAGTTGGATTCGGTCTTGGAAAAGAAAGACTCCTTCTTACAATGGAAGCATGCGGAGCGGATATACCTCAGCCGCAGGGAGCCGATGTGTTCATAGCGGTCATGGGAGAGGACGCCAAGAAAGCAGGTCTTAGGCTTTTGAAAGAGCTTAGGGAAAAGGGACTTAAGGCTCAGATGGACATCATGGGCAGGAACATAAAAAACCAGTTCAAGTATGCAGACAGGATAAAAGCGAAAAAAACGGTGATCATCGGTCAGGATGAGCTGGAAAGCGGAGCTTATGCCGTAAAGGATATGGCTACGGCGCAGCAGGTGATGATACCGGCATCGGACATAGCCAAAGAGCTTTTAAAATAATATATTTATCGGGAGCATGAATAAAATGAAATTATATAAGAGAACGCATATGTGCGGTGAATTGAGAAAAGAAAACGCCGGGGAGCAGGTAGTACTCAACGGCTGGGTGCAGAAGAGCAGGAACCTGGGAGGATTGATATTCTGCGATGTCAGAGATAAGACAGGAATAACGCAGATAGTTTTTGACGATTCCATCCCTGAAGAACTTTTTGAAAAGGCTGATACTCTGAGAAGTGAGTATGTAGTCGGAGTTAAAGGAACCGTACGCGAAAGAGAATCTAAAAACAGCGAGATCCCTACGGGAGATATTGAAGTGACGGCGGAGGATCTTATCATATATTCTAAAGCCGATACACCGCCTATATATATAAAAGACGATGATAATGTGGATGACAACCTGAGACTGAAGTACAGGTATCTGGATCTTAGAAAGAAGAAAATGCAGGATAACCTTACTTTCCGCCACAAGCTCACAAAGCTTGCAAGAGATTACTTCTCAGAATACGGATTTACGGAAGTCGAAACTCCTATGCTCATAAAATCCACACCGGAAGGTGCCAGAGACTATCTGGTGCCGAGCAGAGTGAACCAGGGAAGATTCTATGCACTGCCGCAGTCGCCTCAGACATACAAGCAGCTCCTCATGGTAGGCGGTACAGACAGATATATGCAGATAGTCAAGTGCTTCAGAGATGAAGATCTGCGTGCTGACAGACAGCCTGAATTCACACAGATAGACCTTGAAATGTCATTTGTGGATGTAGACGATGTCATAGAGGTCCAGGAGGGATTTTTAAAGAGAGTATTCAAAGAACTCAAGGGTATAGATATCGCGACACCTTTCCCAAGGATAACATATGATGAAGCAATGAGAAGATACGGTAGCGATAAGCCTGACACGAGATTCGGATTTGAGCTTAAAGAGATAACAGACCTGGTAAAGAACTGTGATTTTAAAGTGTTCACCGATGCCATAAATGCCGGAGGAAGCGTGCGAGGTATATGTATCACCGGCGGCGCTTCTCAGTACACAAGAAAAAAAATAGACAAGCTTACCGAAGCAGTTAAAAGTTACGGCGCCAAAGGAATGGTATGGATGAAAAAGGAAGATGATAAGATATCATCTTCCGTGAATAAATTCTTTACCCCTGATCAGCTCCGGGAGATCGCAGACTTCATGGAAGCAGAGACAGGAGATCTGATACTGATAATATCCGATAAGGATAAAGTGGTGTTTGACAGTCTCGGATTCCTGAGACGTCATATAGCAGCGGAGATGGGACTTTTAGACGATAACAGATATGACTTGCTGTGGGTAGTGGATTTCCCTCTGTTTGAATACGATGAAGAGACAGATTCCTATCAGGCTATGCATCATCCGTTTACTTCGCCTAAGGAAGAGGATGCCGAGCTGCTCAAGACCGATCCCACAAAAGCGAAAGCAAATGCGTATGACATCGTGCTCAACGGCGTTGAACTGGGAGGCGGAAGCATAAGGATACACGACAGACAGATGCAGGAAGATATGTTCAAGGCACTGGATATGAGTCAGGAGACGATAGAGGAAAAGTTCGGATTTTTAGTTGAAGCGTTCAGATACGGCACGCCTCCTCACGGTGGTCTGGCCTACGGACTTGACAGACTCGTCATGCTGCTGACGGGAGAAAAATCCATAAGGGAAGTAATAGCGTTCCCGAAAAACCAGAATGCGCAGTGCATGGTCAGCGAAGCTCCGGGAGCAGTGGACAGTCAGCAGCTGGATGAGCTTGGAATAAAACTGAAATGAAAAAGATAGGAATTTTCGGCGGAAGCTTTGATCCTGTGCATTTTGGACATATATGTCTTGCGAAGGATGCAGCGAGACTGGAATCTCTTGATAAAGTACTGTTTGTTCCGGCAAGGATACAGCCATTTAAAATGGGGGCCGAGACTGCTGACGGAAAGGACAGGCTTGCCATGTTGAACCTTGCAGTTGAGGGCAGTGATATATTTGAAGTATCTTCCTATGAACTGGATTCGAATGGTATCTCATATACTTATCTGACATTGAGAGCGATGAGAAAAAAATACGGGAGCAATACGCAGCTGTGCTTTATAACCGGCACCGATTCTTTTCTCACCATGGAAAAATGGAAGAATTCAGAAGAGATATTGAGAGAGTATTCCATAATAGTAGGCAGCAGACCGGGATACAGGAATGAAGAGCTCAGGATCTGTATAGACAGGATCAGAGAGAATTATGATACGAAAATAATTAAAATGGAAAATGAACAGCATGATATTTCTTCCACAGAAGTAAGACGGAAGGTCAGAGACGGTATTTCCGCAGAAGATATGATACCGGAGAAGGTGGAGGATTATATAAGACAGAAGGGACTTTACGTTGGATAGCTTTTTTGATTCTGATAAATTTACTGACAAGATAGTTGGGTTTATAAAGACGCATCTTAAGCCATCAAGGCTTGAACACACCTACGGAGTGTCGGAAGAGGCGGCAAAGCTTGCTGAGCATTACGGAGAAGACCCTGAGAAAGCAAGAACTGCGGCGCTTTGCCACGATATGTTCAGAAGTACGGAAGTGTCAAAGTTAAATGAGTATGCAGATGAATTCGGGCTTCCTGCGGAGCTTAAAAACAATCCGAATCTCGCTCACGGAAAAATTGCAGCCGCAGTGTTAAAGCGGGATTATGGTGTTGCAGACGAGGACTTTCTCAACGCTGTGGCGTATCATACTACAGGAAGAGAAGGTATGTCAAAACTGGAAAAAATAATTTTTCTTGCCGATGCTGTGGAGCCGGGACGAAACTATCCTTCAGTGGAAGAAGCAAGGCGTCTTGCCTATGAGGATCTTGACAGAGCTTGTCTTAATGTGCTTGAAAATACAGTTGAATATATAAAGGGTAAAGGGGAATATCTCGACCCCGATACATTGAGAGCGAGAGATGATTTAAAGGAGAAACTTGGTTTATGATGGATTCAAAGAAATTGGCTCTGAAGACCGCAGAGCAGCTTAAGGAAAAGAAGGCAATGGATGTAGCAGTGATAGACATATCGCCAAAAGCATCTTTCGCCGATTTTTTCGTGATGGCATCCGGAGGCAGCGACAGGCAGATGAGCAGCCTCGTGGACAATGTAGAGGAAATGCTGGAGAAGGAGGAGATCTTTCCAAAGAATATAGAAGGGAAGCGTTCTTCAGGATGGATACTTATGGATTACGGAGATGTGGTAGTCAATATCATGACTGCGGAAATGAGGGAAAAATACGATCTTGAAAAGATATGGGGAGACTGTGAAAGCATCGAAATAAACTGATTGGAGGGAAAAAATGTTAGACAGGTATGATTTCAGCTCAATAGAGAAAAAATGGCAGAAAAAATGGGAGGAAGAAGACGCTTTCAAGGTTACGGAAGACGAAAGCAAAGAAAAATATTATGTACTTGAGATGTTCCCGTACCCTTCAGGCAAACTGCATATGGGTCATGTAAGGAATTATTCCATAGGCGATGTGCTTGCACGTTTTAAGAGAATGAAGGGTTTCAATGTGCTGCATCCTATGGGATGGGATTCTTTCGGGCTTCCGGCGGAAAACGCTGCTATCAAGCATGATGTAGAGCCAAGCGTATGGACATGGGAAAACATCAGCGAGATGAGAAAACAGCTGAAAGAACTCGGTCTGTCCTATGACTGGGACAGAGAGGTAGCGACTTGTCATCCGGATTACTATAAATGGATGCAGTGGATATTCATACAGTTTTACAAGAAGGGTCTTGCTTATAAAAAAGAAAATCCTGTCAACTGGTGTCCGAGCTGTCAGACTGTACTGGCAAACGAGCAGGTCGTAGACGGTAAGTGTGAAAGATGCGGAACGGTCGTAGGAAAGAAAGAACTTTCTCAGTGGTATTTCAAGATAACGGATTATGCTGAAAGACTGCTGGATAATCTGGATAAGCTTCCGGGCTGGCCTAACAAAGTAAAGCTTATGCAGAAAAACTGGATAGGCAAGAGCATGGGCGCTGAAGTGACTTTCGAAATAGAAGGTTTTGATAAGGGAATGGATATCTTCACCACAAGACCTGATACTCTTTACGGAGTCACTTATATGGTAATGGCTCCTGAACATCCTTATCTTAAAGAACTCGTAGCAGGGAGCGAATATGAGGAGCCGGTGGCTGCATATGTTGATAAAGTCCAGCATATGAGTGATATAGAGAGGACCTCGACGGCAAACGAAAAGACCGGTCAGTTCACAGGAAGATATGCCATAAATCCTTTGAACGGCAAGAGAGTACCTATATTCATTTCGGATTACGTTCTGATGGATTACGGTACCGGTGCGATAATGGCTGTGCCTGCTCATGACCAGAGAGACTTTGATTTTGCTAAAAAATTTGATCTGGATATAATACCTGTAGTGGAAAGTGAAGATCCTGATATAGATGTATATGATCTTAAAGAAGCTTTCGCAGCAGAGGGCAGGATGATAAATTCCGATATGTTCGACGGAATGAACAATAAAGAAGCAATCGTAAAGATAACTGACTACCTTGAAGAAAAGGGCATAGGCAAGAAGTCGATAAACTATAAACTCAGAGACTGGCTGATCTCAAGACAGAGATACTGGGGAACGCCTATACCTATGATATACTGTGAAGACTGCGGCTGGGTGCCTGAAAAAGAAGAAAATCTTCCTGTAATGCTCCCTACAGATGTCGAATTCACGGGAAAAGGAGAATCTCCACTCGCTACGAGCAAAACATTCAGAGATACCGTATGTCCTGTATGCGGCAAACCTGCCAGGAGAGAGCTGGATACCATGGACACTTTCCTCGATTCATCCTGGTATTTCCTGAGGTATTGTGATGCGAGAAACGAGGAGAAGCCTTTTGACAAAGACAAGATAAAGTACTGGATGAATGTGGATCAGTATATAGGAGGAGTTGAACACGCCATACTTCACCTGATGTATGCGAGATTTTTCCAGATGGCTCTCTATGACCTCGGTCTTGTAACTACAGAGGAGCCGTTCAAAAATCTGCTTACTCAGGGTATGGTAATAAAAGACGGAGCGAAGATGAGCAAATCACTGGGAAATGTCGTAAGTCCGGCGGAGATCATCGAAAAATACGGAGCTGATACGGCAAGGCTGTTCATTCTGTTTGCGGCGCCTCCTGAAAGGGAACTGGACTGGTCAGATCAGGGAGTTGAAGGAAGTTTCAGATTCATAAACAGAGTTTACAGGATAGTTTATGAATTCTCTCAGAAGTATGGAAATACTCCTGAAAGCTACAAGGTTGAGAATGAAAGCGATAAGAGCATGGCGTACTGGATGAATTACGCTATCAAGAAAGTATCCGATGACATAGGAGAAAGATTCAATTTCAATACCGCCATCAGCACGATCATGGAAATGGTAAATGAAATGTACAGATATAAGGAAGGCGATGTCAATGAAGGTCTCTATGGTGCTGCGATCAAAAACCTGGTAATAATGATGGCGCCTTTCACTCCGCATGTAGCAGAAGAAATGTGGGAGCATCTCGGATTTGAAGGCTCAGTACACGATCAGAAGTGGCCTGAATACGACGAAGAAGCTCTCGTCAAGGATACTATCGAGATCGTCGTTCAAATGAACGGTAGGATAAAGGAAAAGTTAAATATTGCAGGAGGTCTGTCCAGAGAGGAAATGGAAAAGACCGCCATGGAAGACGAGAAGGTAAAAGAACTTATAAAGGATAAAAATGTAGTAAAAGTCATAGCAGTTCCGGACAAACTCATAAATATCGTTGTAAAATAAAGTCTTTTGCCTGACGTAATTAGGAAGGACAAATATGAACGAAGAAAAGAACATTACACAGAATCGTTCTGCCAGGTCTTCGCAAAAGACAGTCACAAAGACGACAACATCCAAAAGCCGGAAAACTACGGCAAAGAGAAACGGCAGAACATCATCGAGGAACACAGCGAGCAGCAGCGGAACGGGTAAAAAATCGACTGCTGCCGAAAAAACCTCTTCAGCAAAAAAGACAACGAAAAGTGCGGTGAAGAAAAGAACAAAACCGGCGGAAATAAAAATAGTTCCGCTGGGAGGACTGCTTGAAATCGGAAAAAATATGACCGCACTGGAATTTGAGAACGAGATCCTGATAATAGACTGCGGACTTTCTTTTCCGGACGATGATATGTTCGGAATAGATAAAGTCATACCGGATTTTTCATATCTCAGAGAAAACAGTAAAAAAATCAAGGGTCTTGTGATAACCCACGGACACGAAGATCATATAGGAGCAGTGCCGTATTTGATAAAAGAGCTGAATATACCTATATACGGGACAAGATTTCCTCTCGGTCTCATAGAAAACAAACTGAAAGAGCACGGACTTAAAGCTGTGATGCATACTGTTGCAGCCGGAGAGACCTTTAAAGTAGGGAAAAATTTTTCCATTGAAGCTCTGAGAATAACCCATTCCATAGCGGATTCCATATGTCTTTCCATCACGACGCCGGCAGGACGTATTTTCCATACGGGGGATTTCAAGATAGATTATACTCCTGTAGACGGAGATCCTATAGATTTTGCAAGACTTGCACAGATAGGCTCAGAAGGAGTGCTGCTGATGATGGCAGACAGTACGAATGTGTTAAGACAGGGATATACTTCTTCGGAAAGGGTCGTGGGAAGAACTCTTGAAAATATATTCAGAAGCTCTGAAAACAGGATAATAATAGCGACTTTTTCATCGAATGTCCACAGGATACAGAAGATAATAGATCTGGCCCGTGTATGCAACAGGAAAGTTGCTATTTCAGGACGCAGCATGGTAAATGTCGTAGATCTGGCAACGGAAATGGGATATATCAAGGTGCCGGCAAACACTATAGTGGACCTCAATAAAGCCAAAAACATACCAGATAAAGAACTGGTGGTTATAACTACGGGAAGCCAGGGAGAGCCTATGTCGGCTCTTGCAAGAATGGCGTCTTCCGAGCATAAAGCCGTTAAAATAAAGCCGGGGGACAGAGTGATACTTTCCTCAACACCTGTACCGGGAAACGAGCTGACCGTAGCCAACGTAGTAAATCAGCTTCTGGAAAAGGGAGCTGAGGTCATATATTCGGATATAGCGGATATACACGTTTCAGGGCATGCGTGCCAGGAGGAACTCAAGCTGATGCACTCCCTGATAAGACCTAAATTTTTCATGCCGGTACATGGGGAATACAGGCATCTAAGGACTCATGCGGAACTGGCGCACAGCCTCGGTATGCCTCTTGAAAATATATTCCTGCTTGAAAACGGAGACTGCCTGACAGTTTCGCAGAAGAAAGCTGTGAAGACAGAAAAGGTGGCAGAGGCGGAAGGGATCATGGTGGATGGTCTTGGAGTAGGAGATGTAGGCAATATAGTATTAAGAGACAGGAGGCTGTTGTCTGAATCAGGCCTTATAATACTTGTTGCAGCCATAGATAAGGGCTCCAATATCATCGCTTCGGGTCCTGATATCATATCGAGAGGATTCGTTTACGTTCGTGAAAATGAGGATCTGATCGATGAGGCGTGCAGTATGGCAGAGGATATACTGCAGGAATGTCTCGACAAGGAGATGAAAGACTGGAACGGCATGAAGACTGCCGTAAGAGAAGGATTGAGAAAATTCATATACAATAAGACCAAGAGAAGCCCGGTAATACTGCCGATATTCCTTGAGGTATAGTAATAAAATGTTCAAAATGGAAGGAGAAACGTATGAACGTATATGATCAGGCACATTCGCTGGCAACGGCTATAAAAGAGTCGGAAGAATACAAGCAGTATGAAGCGCAGAAAAAGATCGTGGAAGCGAATCCGCAGCTTGATGAAACCATAAAGGATTTCATGAGACAGCAGATAGAAATGCAGGCTGCACAGATGATGGGTCAGGAAATGGACGGCGAACGTATACAGAAGATGCAGCAGCTTTCGGCCATACTCATGCAGGATCCTGCGGCGGCGCAGTATTTACAGTGCCAGATGAGATTTTCCATGATGATGGCCGATGTATATAAAATAATAGGTGATGTTGCGGATCTGGGCATGGGAAAGATGCCTGGAATGGAATAGCAGGCCTGTATATATACGGCTTATACATGTCTGTTTTGAGGACTTGGCAAGTATTGCTTAATTTGGTATAATAAATCCGATAAAATCTTAAAAGAGTTTAATAATTATTCAAATATGAAGAGAGGTCAGTAGATTTATGATTTATGCAGGTGATTTTAGAAAAGGTATCACTTTTGAAATTGACGGAGCTCCTCACGTTGTCCTGGATTTCCAGCATGTAAAACCAGGTAAGGGAGCTGCATTTGTCAGAACAAAACATAAGAACATACTTACGGGAGCCATCAAAGAAGAGTCTTTCAACCCTGATGCGAAATTCCCTAAAGCTCATATAGAAACGAAGACTATGCAGTATCTTTACAATGACGGAGAACTGTATTACTTCATGGACGAAGAAACATATGATCAGATCCCGCTTACTCAGGATCAGGTGGAAGATGCTATGAAGTATCTGAGAGAAAACGATGAAGCTACGATAAAATTCTACAAAGGCAATGCGTTCCAGGTGGAAGCTCCTAATTTTGTAGACCTTAAAGTAACTGAGACCGAGCCTGGAGTAAAAGGCGATACTGCAACCAACGTCACTAAGGCTGCAACTGTAGAGACAGGTGCAGTTATACAGGTGCCTATATTCATCGAAGAAGGAGAAGTTATCCAGATCGATACGAGAACGGGAGAATATCTCGGAAGATCCAAATAAACGTATTTCAATAACGGTGATTTGCTGAGGGACGACGTAAAATCGTCCCTTTTTTAAAAAAGGATATTATTTTATAGAAGAGGTAACCAGAAGATGTCGAAAATTTCCAGCATCTTGGACAGCAAGCTTAAGATCGTATTGGCTATAGTATGCGTTCTCGTAGCTGTTTCAATAGTTTTTGCATTGATATATCTCAGAGGACTGGGAGCTGTAGATCCGGACAACGATGAAACTGTTTCGGTAAATATTCCTTCGGGAAGCGGAGCTTCGGCAATAGTAGAGATTTTAGATGATGAAGGCCTTGTAAAAAACAGGACATGCGCTAAGATACATGCACGTATAGGAGGATATGATTCTCTTCAGGCAAACACGTATATGTTCAGCAGGCAGATGACGCTGCCTGAAATGATGGAGGCTATAAATACAGGCGATTTCAACTACGTTTCAAAGGAGCAGTTCACGATAATCGAAGGCGCTACCGTACCGCAGGCGGCAGAGGCGATGGCGGAAGTGCTGCCCTATACAGCAGACGAGATAACAGCGAAGTGGGCTGATAAGACTTATCTTGGACAGCTCATAAACAAATATTGGTTCCTTACTGATGAAATACTCGCCGAAGGAATAATGTATCCGCTTGAAGGATACCTTTATCCGGAAACATATTTTGTTACCGATGAAGAAGCAAGCATAGAGGATATAACTGAGACAATGCTGGATCAGACAGATGAAATACTTTCTGAAAGGCGGGATGATATAGAGTCTATGGATATGACGGTACATCAGTTCCTCTCCCTGTCATCAGTAGTGGAAAGTGAATCTCTCTTTAAAAAAGACAGGCCTAAAATAGCAGGTGTATTTATAAATCGTCTCAACGCGGATATGCCGCTTCAAAGCGATATAACAGTGCTTTATGCGCTTCAGGAAAAACGCGTAGCAGTTACGAATGCTGATCTTCAGGTGGATTCACAGTACAACACTTATAAGAATACGGGACTGCCGATAGGCCCTGTATGCATGGCATCCGCCGGGACTATGGATGATGTTCTGAATTACGAAAAGAGCGATTACTATTATTTCTTTGCGAAGGAAGACGGCTCTGTAGTATATTCGGAGACTTATGAAGAACATCAGAAAGTGGTAGAAGAGAACAGATGGTATTGATGTGGTGTATTGACTATGAATATAACGAATGATATAATTACAGCTTATATAGATACCTTCTATGAAAATGACAATAAGGACCTGAAAGAACTGAGAAAATTCGCAGAGGAGCACAGAGTTCCGATAATACAGAAGGATACGGAGGGTCTGCTGCTAAGTCTTTTAAAGATAAAAAAGCCTGAAAACATGCTGGAGATAGGAGCGGCAATAGGATATTCGGCGTGCTGTTTCGCAGACGGATGCGGATGCAAAGTGCTTACCATCGAGGCGGATCGGGAGACGAGAGATATTGCACTCAACAATGTGAAGAATCTCGGCCTTGAGGATAAAGTGGACGTTATACAAGGAGATGCACGGGATATACTTCCGGAGCTGTCAAAGAAATTCGATGTGGTTTTTATAGACGCGGCTAAGAGCCATTACAGAGAATTCTGGGATCTTGCAGTACCGCTCTGCAAAGACGATGCTGTCATAATATGCGATAATATACTGATGAAAGGGATGACGGCATCCGACGAATACGATAAAGGCAGAAGGTATAAGACGAGCATAAGAAAAATGCGGGAATTCGTGATATATATAAACAGCCTTGATTATGCGGACACATGTGTGCTTCCTGTAGGCGACGGAGTTTCTATAAGTGTAATAGATAAAAGTATATAGATAGGGATTGGATTCAGTTTAACGATATGAACAAAATAGAATTGCTGGCGCCTGCCGGCGACCTGGAAAAACTTAAAATAGCGGTGGAATACGGTGCAGATGCAGTGTATTTCGGCGGAGAAATGTTCAGCCTGAGAGCTGGCGCCGGAAATCTTTCGATAGCTGAAATAGAGGAGGGCGTCAAATATGCTCACGACAGGAACGTCAGATGTCATATGGCGCTGAATATATTCGCTCACAACGAAGATATTGAGCCTCTCAAGAAATATCTTGCAAGTATAAAACACATACCTATAGATGCATTCATAGTATCAGATCCGGGTATATTGAATCTCGTAAAAGAGATGATTCCGCAAGCTGAGATACATCTTTCAACGCAGGCGAATATGACCAACTATCTGACTGCCGGTTTTTGGTATTCTCAGGGAGTCAAACGTCTGGTGCTTGCAAGAGAACTGACTTTCGATGAGATAAAGGAGATACGAAGAAATATACCGGAAGATATGGAAATAGAAGCATTTGTACATGGAGCTATGTGCATATCCTATTCCGGCAGATGTCTTTTGAGCAATTTCATGGCGGACAGAGATGCCAACAGAGGGCAGTGCGCTCATCCGTGCAGATGGAAGTACAAGCTTGTGGAAGAACAGAGACCGGGAGAATACTATCCTGTAGAAGAAGACGGGAGGGGAACCTATATTCTCAACTCCAAGGATCTGTGTATGCTTAGATATATACCGCAGCTTGCAGAAGCAGGGATAAATTCCGTTAAAATAGAAGGCAGAATGAAAAGCGTATTTTATGTGGCATGTGTGGTAGGAGCTTACAGAAAAGCTTTAGATGCTTACTATGAAGATCCGAAAGGTTATAAATTTGATGAAAACTGGTTCGCAGAAATGACGAAAGCCAGCCACAGAGAGTTTACCACAGGTTTTTATTTCGACAAACCGACTAACGAGGATCAGAATTATCAGACCAGCGCATATACCAGGGATTACAGTTTTACCGGGATGGTCAAGGATTACGATGAAAATACAGGAATAGCTGTCGTTGAACAGAGAAATAAAATGGTGACAGGCGACGAGATAGAAGTATTTGGACCTGGAATGGATTCATTTACTCAGATACTTGAGGAAATGAGAGACGAAGAAGACAATCCAGTAGATTCGGCGCCGCATCCTCAGCAGATACTTAAAATAAAAATGAAAAGACCGGCAGCTCGGAATTATATGCTGAGAAAGAAAAAAGGATAAGTTATTGGTTTTAAAATATATTTATATCGGATGAGAAAGGAGTAAAAAATGTCATCTGACGCTGGGCCCTTATGGGGACAAATTATTTTATTAGTAGTGCTTATTGCGGTAAACGCTTATTTTGCCGCGGCGGAGATCGCGATGGTGTCCGCAAACAGAAACAGGATCAAGACGCTTGCAGGCGAGGGTAATAAAAAAGCCAAAGCTCTTGATGAACTTCTTGACGAACCTAATACGTTCTTATCTGCAATCCAGGTGATCATAACGCTTGCCGGATTCTGGAACAGTGCGGAAGCAGCGGTAAGTCTTTCAGGGTATGTGAGCAGGGTATTTCATTTAACTGAATTCGCATATGGAGAAAGACTATCGGTATTTATAGTGACCGTACTTCTCTCTTTCTTTACTCTCGTACTTGGAGAGCTGGTGCCTAAGAGGGTCGCGATGATACACGCGGACGGTATGGCGCTGGCAGTGGTGAAACCTATACTGATAATATCTAAAGTGCTCAAACCTTTCCTGTGGCTGATTTCAACGTCAGTTACACTGGTGCTCAAATTGTGCAGACAGAAAACCGATGTCGTTGATTCGGAATATTCAGAGGAAGATGTGGTGTCTATGCTTGAAGCAGGGCGGGCCAGCGGTGAGCTGAAAGAAGAGGGCAAAAAAATGATAACGAGTATATTTGCCTTTGACGATCTTCTTGCATATGAAATAATGACGCCGAGAACAAATGTTTTTGCCATAGATATAAATGCGCCTACTGAAGAATATATCGATGAGCTGATGGAGCTCAGATATTCCAGAATACCTGTATATGAGGATGACAGCGATGATATAATAGGCATACTGTACATCAAGGATTACCTGATAAAAGCAAGAGAAGAAGGATTTGACAACGTAGATATAAGGCCTATTCTGAGAAAGCCTTATTTCGTTCCGGAAACGAAAAATATCGATTCCCTGTTCATGGAACTTCAGGCAACAAAACAGCATATAGCCATACTTATAGATGAATACGGCGGATTTTCCGGTATCGTTACTATGGAAGATATCATAGAGGAGATAATGGGTGATATCGATGATGAATACGATGAGGGAGATCCTGAGATACAGAAAGTTTCCGATGATACGTATCTTGTTGACGGAAGTATGGATATAGATGACATAAACGAAGAACTGGATACCAAGCTGGAATCGGAGACCAGCGAGACCATAGGCGGATTTATCATCGACATTCTGGGAGAGATACCTGATGAAGATGATATAGGAAAGACTGTGGAATTTGAAAATTACAGGTTTACGATAGATTCCGTGAACGACAGGAGGATAGAGCAGATAACGATGCAGATACTGCCGATCCCTGATGAGGAAGATGAGGACGGCGAAAGATCCGAATGAAGGTGCTTTCATTACATGTTCACGGTATAAAAACGATAAGAACAGCCTCGGCAATGTCTGAGGCTGTTTTTTTGTATTTGAACGTTTTAAAACGCAGAAGGTTTAGCTGTATTGAGATTTTATTTTATGGAAAGTATGCTTGACATTTTTCTGCGTCTTGATATAATACGAGTATGGAAAGCAAACTTTCCATAGAAAGGAGAAGTACTGTGAAAAACCGTTTAGAAGAAATTCGGAAAGAACGGGGAATCAAGCAGGAAGAACTTGCCGCAGCATTGGAAGTATCCCGACAGACCATTGGCTCATTGGAAAACGGACGATACAATCCTTCTATTATATTAGCGTTTAAAATTGCTCGCTATTTTGATACGAGTATTGAGGATATTTTCATTTATGAGGAGGAAAAGCAATGAATGAAAAAGTAAAAACAAGGCTATATCTTCTGATCGGTATTTTAGGCATTGCTTTTGCTCTTGCCGTAAAGTTGATTTTGCAGGAGCATTTAAGTGATTCTCAAGTCGGAGCAATGATCGGTGTGGGAGCAGGATTGTTTGGATTCGGGATCTCAAAAGGGTGCTTTGGCATATGGAATGAAAAGAATCCTGAACTTATGAAGCAGAATGAAATCGAAGCAAACGATGAACGCAATCAACTGATACGAATGAAAGCGCAGGCGCTTTGCGGTGAAATACTGCACTGGCTGTTGATGGTCGGAGCCTGGATAGGCATCTTTGTAAATGCTGCGCTGTGGATAATACTTTTACTTGTCGGCATGTTTTTGCTTAAAACCGTTTTAGACCTTATTTTGATGGCTTATTATCAGCGTAAGATGTGACGGAGGATATTATGAAATTTATAATTGAACATTTGTCAAAAAGCTTTGAGAAAAAGGAAGTTCTTAAAGATATAAATTTTACATTTGAAGAAGGAAAAATTTACGGCTTACTTGGAAGAAACGGCGCAGGGAAAACAACGCTTT
This sequence comes from uncultured Eubacterium sp., assembly GCA_900542385.1. Classification (GTDB taxonomy): domain Bacteria; phylum Bacillota; class Clostridia; order Peptostreptococcales; family Anaerovoracaceae; genus Lentihominibacter; species Lentihominibacter excrementavium. The sequence goes on along the minus strand of UQNP01000002.1, from coordinate 12,759 downwards.
TCAATTGTCTTAATCGTGATCTGAAGTCGGACAGCGGCAGCTTTTATATAGATACGGATGGTTTTCGCCGTGAAGTGTCAGCAGATGATATTGGGTATGTACTGTCCACTCCTGCCGTGCCGGAGTTTCTTACAGGAAGGGAGTTTTTGAAATTTTTTATGGACATCAATGAAAAATCCATTGCAAATCCTAAAAATATAGACGAGTATTTTGATTATATGAGCATTGAGCCAGAGGATAGAGATAAACTGCTAAAAGACTATTCTCACGGTATGAAAAACAAAATGCAGATGCTTATCAACATCATTGCTCGGCCAAATATTTTGCTGCTTGACGAGCCTCTTACTTCTCTTGATGTGGTGGTTGCCGAAGAAATGAAACAGCTGCTCCGTTCATTGAAGCAAGACCGCATTACTATTTTCTCTACCCATATTATGGATTTGGCGCTCGACCTCTGTGATGAGATCGTACTGCTCAATCACGGCGAGCTGGAGATTGTGGAGAAAACAGACTTGAACAGCAGAGAATTTAAGGACAAGATTATTGCAGTTTTACGGGAGGAAGGAAATGAATAAGACGCTCAGACTCTCTTTTTCCATTAAAAACACATATCGTGTCAACGGTATTTTGTTTTCATTAAAGCAAATTCCACTTTTAAAAAGATTGCTTCCGGCAACACTTTATAAGGTGAAAGGACTTAAAATTTTTGCAAATATACTGTCCGTGCTTTGGGAGATCGTGTCTGCCTTTATCGGCAAGTTTCTTTATCTTGCCACAATGGTGTGGGGTATTGGTACTTTTTATAAAGGATTGCCTGAAAATGAAGTGTTTCTGCATATACTGCTGATTTTAACTGTAATTGGCAGTTTTATGAAAACTCATCTTTTCAACCCGACCAAAGATAAATATTATGCGATGATTCTTATGAAAATGGATGCAAGGGAATATACGCTGATAAACTATATCTACTCCATGCTGAAAATTGTTATCGGATTTTTGCCGTTCATGATTATATTTGGTATGGACAGAGGTGTACCTTTGTGGTTATGTCTGATTCTGCCATTTTGTATAGCGGGGATGAAGTTGTTTGCGGCGGCTGTTACATTATTGGACTATGAGAGGAGAGGCTTTGGATACAATGAGAACAAGCTGTCAAAATATGTGTGGGGCTGTATCGCTCTGCTTCTGGGTATTACCTATGCTCCGCCTGCCTTTGGATTGGCCGTGCCGGAAATGGCATCAATTATTCTCTTTTTAGTCTGTATCCCATTGGGAGCAATCGGTCTTAAAAAAGTACTGACCTTTCGGGACTATTATGCAGTTAACAAGGAATTATTGTCAGGATTGACAAGTCAGATGGATAACACTGCAAAGACACAGCTCACAAAACAGACAAACGAGAAGAAAATATCAGCGGACACTTCGATCACCAGTAATCGTCAAGGCTTTGAATATTTAAATGAACTGTTTATCAAAAGGCATAAGAAGATACTTTGGAACTCTACAAAAAAGATTTCCTATGTATGCGCTTTCCTTGTTGCAGCAGTGCTTATGATTGTTTACTTGCTACCGGAAGAAAAATCCTATATTAACAAAATCGTGATGACCTGGCTTCCGTACTTTGTGTTTATTATGTATGCGATCAACCGCGGTACGAATTTCACCCAGGCGCTTTTTATGAATTGTGATCACAGCCTGCTGACTTATTCGTTTTATAAACAGCCGAACTTCATATTGAGACTGTTTCAGATTCGTTTGCGTGAGATTATGAAGATAAATGCTGTTCCGGCTCTTGTAATCGGCGGCGGGCTGGCGTTGATCCTCTTTGTTACCGGAGGAACAGACAATCCGCTAAACTATGTTGTGCTGGTTGTTTCTATTATTTGTATGAGCATGTTTTTCTCCATTCATTATCTTACTATCTACTATCTGCTCCAGCCGTATAATGCCGGAACAGAATTGAAAAGCGGCACATACCGTATTGTTTTGACAGCAACTTATATCGCATGTTTTGCTTTAATGCAGCTGCGTATGCCGATTATGCTCTTTGGAATAATGATGATCGTGTTCTGCGTACTGTACAGCATAGCTGCGAGCATTTTAGTATATCGCTTGGCGCCTAAAACATTTAGATTCAGGACATAAGACAGCGGCTTGGCTGTCGGTAAACTTATTGGATCGACTGAAAAAAAGGAGGATCATGCTTATGAGAAAGTGTCTTAGATGTGGAACTGAAATGAAAGAAAACTGCGCCATCAAAGTAGAAGGCGCAGGGTACGGAATTATAATGTCCTCGGACGAAAACAAGCTGTTCGGCGGTCGGATCGGAAAACCGAAGGTGGCAATCTGTCCGAAATGCGGTGAGGTTTCCGTCTACGTCGAAAATATAGGAAAACTGTGATTTACGAAATGAGAAACAACAGGGTGATGTTCACGACATAAAAACTATACGAACAGCTTCGGCAATGTCTGAGGCTGTTTTTTGTTTTTTGGTCATATTATCTTGGACAAGGAATATCATTTTATAAGAGACAAGCACAAAAGAGAAAGAAGGTAGGGGCAGTGGATAAAAATACAGAACATATATTGTCAAAACTTCCCGATGAAATGCAGAGAAGGATAAAAAAGCTTCCGGAATATGTTAAGGATAATTTTGAAGAAATACGAATAAAGGCTGGCTTTGACACTCTGATAATAAGCGGAGGTAATGAAATAAGCTTAAGAGACGCCTCGGAAGTATATCCTCATACTCTGGATGAGATACTGAATCGTCTTCTCGATTATTCCTATTATGCTTACGAAGATGAATTGTCAAAGGGTTACATAACCATCGAAGGCGGACACAGAGTCGGGATCTGCGGCAGAGTAACGCTGAAAGACGGCAGAGTTCACATCATAAAGGATATTTCATCCCTCAACATAAGGAGAAGCCGTCAGATAATAGGATCATCTGACAAAATAATGCCTGCCGTGCTGGATAAAGATATCGGCAGAATATACAGCACGCTGATAATATCACCGCCAAAATGCGGCAAGACGACTCTTTTAAGAGATATAGCGAGAAATCTCAGCTTGAATGGCTTTCGAGTAGGGATTTGCGATGAACGTTCGGAAATAGCCGGCTGTTTTGAGGGCAGGAGCAGCTATGATCTTGGAAGCAGGACGGATATATTGGATGGATGTCCTAAAGCGGAAGGCATGATAATGCTCATAAGAGCTATGTCGCCTGACGTAGTGATCACAGATGAAATAGGAAAGCCGGAAGACGCAGATGCGGTGAAATCCGCGCTGTATGCAGGAGTCAAGACGATAACGAGCATACATGGAAACAGCTATGAAGAAGTTGAGAGATCGGCCATAGGTGAACTGGTCAGAGAACATATATTTGAAACATTGATATTCATGTCCGCATTTCCTTCTACGGGAACGGTGGAAAAAATACTGCGGCTGTCGGATGCCGCAGGAGAATAAGGAATTTCCGCAAAAGAGAGGTGTTGAACGTGTTTAAAACAGCAGCATGTATTTTCATATTTTTAGGATGTACTTTCATGGGCTTTTCAAAAGCTTTTTCTTACAGGGCGAGACGTGAGGAACTTGAAAACACATTGGAACTTGTACGTATATTGAACCTCGAGATCTCATACAGGAAAGATTCTCTTAAAAAAACTTTTGAACGGGTATCAGGCATGAAAAAAAGCTGGTTTGCAGAGATGCTTAAAAGCTGCGGTAAATATCTTGAAGAAGGCAGGAGCATAGAGAATGCTTGGGAATGCGCCCTTAAAGATAATTCTGATACGTGTCCTCTGCTTGAAAGAGATGTGGAGATACTTAAGGACATATCGATGGGAATTGGAAGAAGCGATACAGGAGGGCAGAAAAAGATATTTGAGCCGGCGATGGAAAGATTGCTCTCAAATATAGCAGAAGCACGGCAGGAAGAATCCAGGAGCGGGAAAATGTATAAAGGCATGGGCGCCGCCTGCGGCATAGTTATATCGATAGTCATTATATAGTGATGTGAAGTCTGGAGAAAAACAATGGATATAGATGTGATTTTTAAGATAGCAGCTATAGGAGTTGCAATAGCTGTTTTAAATCAGATACTGATAAAAGCAGGCAGAGAAGAGCAGGCTATGATGACCACTCTTGCCGGGGTGATAGTGGTTCTGATGCTGATAATACAGATGATAAGCGAATTCTTCGATACTGTAAGAACTTTTCTTCAATTTTAGGAGCCCATATGGAGATATTGAAAATAGCAGCTGTTGCGCTGACAGGACTAATGCTGGCAACCTTGCTTAAAAGCGTTAATAAAGAAATATCTATTTACATAATACTTGCTACTGTAATCATCATTTTTCTTGCTGTAATAGAAAGACTTGAAGAGGTCTTTGCCTTCATACAGACCATATACGATAAAGTACCGTACGGAAAGACTTTTTTCCCTGTCATATTAAAAGTTCTTGCAGTATCATATATAACTGATTTTACTGCACAGCTGTGTCGTGATGCGGGAGAGAGTGCTGTCGCTTACAAGGTGGAAATGGCAGGGAAAGTGATAATTTTCTGTTTGGCGATCCCTGTATTGTCAGCTATTCTCAAACTTGTAGATACTCTTATATAAGCGGGAGGTATTATGGATTATGAAGCTGTCATAGATGCACAACTGGATTCTATGGAACTTTCCGAACTTGAAAATGCAATGGAGGAAGCATCGGATGCAGGCGGTGTATTCGATGGCATGACGGTGAACGATATAGTGAATAATCTGCTTAACGGAGAGCCTGTTTTCGATTCGGATAAAATAATGGAAAATCTGCTAAACCTGTTTATGATGGAGGTCAAATCTTCCATTTTTCTGGGATGTGAGATCCTGAGCGTATGTATAGTCATGGGACTTTTGACGGGATTTTCCGATTCTTTTGGAAGAAAGACGGTATCTTCTCTGGGAAATGTGATATGCAGCTGCGTGATAATAGCGCTCTGTATGGGCAACTTTTATCAGACTTACGAGTACTGTCAGGATACTATGGATACGATGACTTCTTCCATGGAAATACTGCTGCCGATCATGATACCGCTTTTGATAGCTACAGGCGGCGTATCATCAGGAAGCATACTGAGCCCCGCCATGGCGGCGGCAGTTACAGGTTTTAATTTTGTCATGCAGCATGTTATCCTGCCGCTGGTATTCATTTCAGCTTTGTTCATACTGATAAACAGTATAACTGAGAAAGATTACGTGAAAAAGCTATCCGTGTTTTTACGCAGGGGAGCCATATTCCTGACAGGATTCATAATAACTGTATTTTCCGGGATAATGGCCGTGCAGGGCATCGTTACCAAATCAGCAGACGGGATACTTATAAACACGACAAGATTTTCTCTGGATAACTTCGTGCCTATAGTAGGAGGATTTGCAGCAGATTCTCTGGAAATGGTTATGAGCTGTGTGGGGCTGATAAAAAATGCCGTCGGCCTCATTGGGATCATAATCATACTGTCGCTTCTTGCACTTCCTGTTATAAAGATACTGGCCGTTGCGGCTGTATATAAGATCACGGCCATAGCTGCTGAGCCGGTTACCTCAAAAAATATATCCGACTGTCTGAATGAAATAGGCACAGCGGCAGTTACTATGACAGTGGTGCTGTCTACAGGAGCAGTGATGTTTCTTATTTTCATCACCATAATAATGGGAATGGGAGGAGGAAGTACATGGACATGATAAAAGACTGGGTCAGCAGCCTTTTCATAATAATACTTGCTACCACCTTCATAGAAATGCTGATACCGGAAACATCCATGGGCAAGTATGTGAAATTCGTTTTTTCACTGATAATCATGGCGACGATAATGTATCCTGTAATACATCTTGCAGGTAAATATTGAAGGTCAACACGAATATCATATGAAACATGAAATATATATTTATGGGAGGGATTTTCTTGCTTGAGAAACTGAAAAAGGATGAGGCTTTCAAAGACCGTTTCGTAAAGATAGCAGCAGTGCTGATAATATTCGCCGTAGTGCTTCTGTCTTTCGATGTATTCACCCAGAGCAGGGACGGAAGAAAACAGATCATAGATGAAGACGGCGGGACTGAAAGTGAATTGTGCAATATACTATCCGATATAAACGGAGTGGGTAATGTGGATGTAATGCTTCAGTACGGAGATGATGAACGCATATCGGGAGTCATAGTAACAGCTGAAGGAGCAGGAGATCCTGTTGTAAAAAACAATTTGATAAAAGCTGTAATGGCGGTATTCGACATACCGGCATCAAACGTGGAAGTCTTCGAAAAGAATGAGGATAAGAAGCAAAGGGAGGATAACTCGCATGAATAAGAAAAACAAGTATTTTTCTTTTATCGGAAAGAACAAGAAAAAAGTCGCAGTTTTAGCGGCTCTCATGGTGTGCATAGGAACATTTATAGCTGTCAGAGACGGATCTCCTGATAAAGAAGCGAATGAAGACATACCTCTTCATGACGGAGATGTGCTCGTCGACAGTCTGAATGTAGAAGAGGAAAAAGGAGAGGATCAGTCTTCAGACTCGAAGGATTCCGAACTTGTCACATCGGATGATGTTTCTGAAAACACGGATACATATTTTCAGGAATTGAGGGCTACGCTGGATATGGACAGAAACCAGATAATATCCATGCTCACCGAAGCGGAAGAATCAGCTTCTACTAAAGCAGAAAAAGATGAGGCTTCTGCGGAGAAAATGAGACTGCTCGATTATATGGAAAAAGAGAAAACCGTAGAAACTCTGATAAAAAACAAAGGGCTTCCTGAATGTTTCGTAGTTATAACCGACAGCGGAGTTAACGTTACGGTGAATACAGAAAAGCTGGATCAGTCGACGGTAACCAAAATATGTGAAATAGTCATGAGGCAGACGGGCGTCAAGGCTTCTGAAATAGTAGTGCAGGACGTATCCAAGCAAAGCTAAATACATTGTAATCCCACCTGCTATTTGATATAATACACATGAGGTGATGTTGATGGCAGCGATCGGACGCCAGGGCGAGGGCCCTGTCAGGATATCTGATGAAGTCATAGCTGTATGTGCTGCGAATGCAGCTCTTAAAACTGAAGGAGTCGTTAATCTGTCGGGAGGCATATCAAATGCTCTTTCGAAGAATTTCCTGGGAAAAGAACTGAACTCCAAAGGCGTAAAAGTAAATCAGACAGATGCAGGCGTGGAAATAGACGTCCATATAACAGTCAAATACAATACTAAGATACCTGCGGTAGCATGGGAGATCCAGGAAAATGTCAAAAATGAAGTGCAGCATATGACTGAACATAAGGTTGCCGCAGTAAACATACATGTAGAAGGTGTAGAAATACCATCGGAGGTAAATGAAGCAGATGACCAGAAGTGAAGTACGTGAAATACTTATGCAGATAATGTATGAAATGGATGCAGCAAATACGATGGATGCAGAAAACGCTGAAAAGCTGTGCAGTGAAAGACATGTGGAGCGCGGCGCTTTGATACTTAAAAATATAATAGATAATATAGAAGATATAGATAAGGTGATCGATGACAACAGCAAAACATGGAAAACAGGCCGTATGCCTAAAGTCGATCTTGCGATAATGCGTCTTATCATAGGGGAAATAAGGTATGGCGATGACCTGCCTAAAGCGGTCGCTGTAAATGAAGCCATAAATCTTGCGAAAAAATACAGCACAGAACGTTCCTCTAAATTTATCCACGGTGTTTTAGGAGCAGTCATAAATTGATTTGCCATATGACAAATGATGTAAAACATGGATATGTGCTGGGCCTGGATACCAGCAATTACACAACTTCTGTGGCGATAACGGACGAAAGCCACAATATAATATGCGATGAGCGTAAGCTTTTGAAAGTAAAACAGGGCGAAAGAGGATTGAGACAGTCAGACGCCCTTTTTCAGCATATAAAAAATCTCCCGGATCTGATAAAATCGGCAACTAAGAACATTGACAGCGGCAGTATAGCAGCTGTTTCTTGTTCCGTATCACCAAGATCTGTCGAGGGATCGTATATGCCTGTGTTCATGGCATCAAAGAGTTTTGCCGAATCCATTTCCGCAGCTCTGGATGTTCCATGCTTTGAGTTTTCTCATCAGGAAGGACACATAGAAGCGGTCAGGAGATTCACTCCTCTGAATAAGGAAAAAACTTTTCTGGCATGTCATTTTTCAGGAGGGACATGTGAGATATTAAAGTCGGAAGAAAAAGAAACCCCAGGGTACGATGTTGAAATAGTCGGCGGGTCCAAGGATATATCATTTGGACAGGTTATAGACAGGGCAGGAGTCCTCATGGGATTTGAATTTCCCTGCGGTAAAATGATGGATGAAATAGCTTCGAAGGGAAGTATCAGTTTAGAAAAGAGGACAGAGAAGGCGGATAAGATGCTTTCGCAGGTAAAAGTCAGGGATGGATGGATAAATCTGTCCGGCATGGACACGCAGATAAAAAATACTGTAGAAAACTGCGTCAGTAAAGATATCCTTATAAAAGAAATATTTGAAAAGATATCTGACGCTGTATATAAAATGATAATGCAATGCACTGAAAAAACAGGCATAAATAAAGTGATAGCTGCCGGCGGAGTAGCGTCAAGTGTTTTCGTGAAAAATTCTGTGTCAGAGAAATTAAAGCTGTGCGGCATAGATGTGTTTTTCGACAAGCGAGGACTTGCAGGCGACAATGCCGCAGGAATATCACTGCTCGGAGGTAAGGCGATATGGGACTGAAGCCTGTAAGCGTTTCACAGTTAAACAGCTATATAAAGAGAATACTTCAGACTGATCCTATTTTGAGCGGGATCTATGTTAAAGGAGAAGTATCCAATCTTAAATTTCACAGTTCCGGGCACGTTTATTTTTCACTTAAAGATGAAAAAAGCAGGATAAACTGTTTCCTCGCATCTCCATTGGCGGACAGCATATCTGACAGGCTCGAGGAAGGAAGCGAAGTCGCTGTGAGCGGCTATATATATCTTTATGAAAGAGGCGGAAGCTATTCGATAAACGTAAGGGACATAGAGCAGACCGGCAAAGGGGACCTGGCGGCTGAATTCGAAAGATTGAAGCTAAAGCTGGAAAAACAGGGCGTGTTCGATAAGAGCAGGAAAAAACCGATACCAAGGTTTCCTGAAAAGATAGCTGTGGTCACATCGGCGACGGGTGCGGCAGTCAGGGATATAACGAAAATAATAACGCGAAAGAACGATTTCGTCGATATACTTATATGTCCTGTGCTGGTGCAGGGTCCTGCGGCAGCTGCGGAGATATCTTCCATGATAGATCATATAAATGAAAATTTCGATGATGTGGATACCATAATAGCCGGACGAGGCGGCGGATCGGCCGAAGAGCTGTGGGCCTTCAATGAAGAGATCGTCGCAATGAGCATATATAATTCAAGGATACCGGTAATATCAGCAGTAGGTCATGAGACTGATTTCACCATTGCTGATTTCGCCGCAGACATGAGAGCAGAGACACCGTCTGCTGCTGCGGAAGCGGCAGTCTTTGATACGAATGAGATCAGAGAATACATGAGCGATATATGTGAGCATATGAAAGAAGATCTGCGCAAGGTGATCGATGACAGACGCAGAAGATTAGATTCTGCTGATATGAATTATATAGGCAGAGATATTCTTTCAAGGATCGCCATGGAAAATATGAGGATAGAGAAAACTGCCGAAGAAATGAAAGATACCATAACGGGTAAGATAAAAGATCTAAGAAATGATCTTGAGATAATAAAAGAGAGCCTCGAATCATCAAATCCAAGATCGATCCTGAAACGAGGATATTCGGTAATAACAGATGAAAAGGGCAGAATAATAAGCGACATGACTAAGCTCAAAAAAAATCAGCGTGTGAATATAGAGGGCGCAGACAGCTTTGCAAAGGCTGAAATAATCGAAAGCAGAAAGAGGTAGTTTTATGGCTGAAAAGAAAAATTTTGAAGAATCTCTTAAAAAGCTTGAGGAAATATCCTCAAAGCTGAAATCATCTGATATCTCCCTTGAAGAAGCGATAAAAAGCTACGAAGAGGGAATAAAATATTATAAAGAATGCAACGATATGCTGGATAAAGCAAATCAGAAGATCGAAACTTTGACGAAGTAACGGGAGGTGTTTTATGAAAGATTATACATTCAACGATTACAGGGATATGATAGAGAATCATTTGATGGATTTTATACCTGATATAGACAACAAGAGCATCACTCTTTACGAATCGATGAAATATTCACTTTCTTCCGGAGGGAAAAGGATACGTCCTGTGCTTCTGCTCGCTGCATGCGATTTCTGCGGCGGCAAAGTCGAAGAAGCGCTTCCCTATGCCTGCGCTATAGAATACATCCACACCTATTCGCTTATACACGATGATCTTCCGTGTATGGACAACGATGATCTGAGAAGAGGTGTGCCTACAAATCACAAGGTGTTCGGCGATGCTGTCGCTACACTTGCGGGAGACGGTCTTCAGGCGGCGGCATACGAGGCGATGAATAAAGACATGCTTCTGTATTTTGACGATGAGGATGCACTGAAAAAACGCATAAGGGCGTCCTATGAAATAGTGAAGGGCGCAGGATGCAGAGGTATCGTCGCAGGACAGATAGCTGATATGGAAGCAGAGGGAAAAAACTGTTCTGAAGAGATGACCGATTATATACATCTGACAAAGACAGCTGCTCTTATAGTCGCAGCAGTGAAGGCGGGGGCTCAGCTCGGCGACTGCAAAGAAGATATGCTTACTCAGCTCACGACTTACGCGGAAAATCTGGGGTTGGCATTTCAGATATGCGATGATATACTTGACGTAGAAGGTCAAGAAGAGGAGATGGGTAAAAAGGCAGGCATGGATTCAGTGAATAAGAAAGCATCTTATCCTGCCGTCTACGGATTAGAGCGTTCAAAAGAAAGGCTCGAGGAGCTTACAAACACAGCGGTGGAAGCGCTTGGCAGATATTACGATAATGCTGAAGTGCTGACTAAGCTCGCAAAAGAACTGGCGGTAAGAGGTAAGTAACATGAATAAATATTTAGAAAGTCATGATTTTCCGGATGATCTGAGAAAAATGGATTACGATGATCTGGAACTTCTGACTTATGAAATAAGAGATTTCCTCGTCGAAGAAGTATCTAAATCGGGAGGACATCTTTCGTCAAATCTGGGAGTCGTGGAGCTTTCCATAGCTCTCCACAGAGCATTTGATACACCAAAGGACAAGCTTATATGGGATGTGGGACATCAGACCTATGTCCATAAGATCCTTACGGGAAGAGCGCAGAGATTCGATTCTCTGAGAAAATTCGGAGGGATGAGCGGCTTTCCCAAAATGAGCGAAAGCAAATTCGATATATTTGACACAGGTCACAGCAGCACATCTTTATCCCTCGGACTGGGACTTGCTGTTGCGAGGGACCTTTCGGGAGAAGACTACAATGTCATAACCGTGATAGGAGACGGAGCTATGACGGGAGGTCTTGCATTTGAAGCTCTCAACAACGCCGGAAATATAGACACCAATATGATAGTCGTATTGAACGACAACGGGATGTCCATATCTCCAAATACGGGAGGTCTGTCAAAATACCTGGGCAGACTCAGAAGCTCGCGCAAATACATATCGATGAAAGCGCAGATAAAGAAAAATGTATCGAGGGTACCGCTCATAGGAGAAGGCATGGTGGCCGGCATGCAGCATGCCAGAGATTCGATAAAATATGCAGTGATAGACGGAGTGTTGTTTGAAGAACTGGGATTCAGATATTTCGGACCGGTGGACGGACATGATATAAAAGAAATGTGCGAAACTTTCGAGCTGGCTAAGGAAGCAGAAGGGCCTGTACTGATACATGTGATGACCCAGAAGGGAAGAGGCTACAGCAAGGCAGAAAACAATCCTAATGTTTTCCATGGCATCGGTCCTTTTGATATGGAAACAGGTCAGCCGCTCAAAAAATCTTCTATTCCGTCCTATTCGGGCGTTTTTGGAAATAAACTGATACAGATGGCAGAACAAAATGAAAAGATAGTTGCTGTAAGCGCTGCTATGTTTGAAGGCACGGGACTTGAAAAATTCAGCCGTGAATATCCGAAGAGAGCTTTTGATGTGGGGATCGCAGAAGGTCACGCTGTAACATTTTCCGCCGGACTTGCAAAGGCGGGCATGAAGCCTTTTGTCGCCGTTTATTCGACGTTTTTGCAGCGTGCTTACGATGAGATAATGGAAGATGTATGTCTGCAAAAGCTGCCGGTGGTATTCTGTATAGACAGAGCCGGCATAGTAGGAGCGGACGGAGAAACGCACCACGGTATATTTGACCTCAGCTACTTGAAACATATGCCGAATCTTACCGTCATGGCGCCTAAAGACGGCAGAGAACTGGAGGCCATGATGGAATTCGCCGCAGAGGCGGAGGGACCTTGCGCCATAAGATACCCGAGGGGAGAAGCAGAAAACTTCGGTACGGACAGCGTTATCGAGGCAGGCAGGGCAGAAGTAATAAGAGAAGGAAAGGATACGGAGATCTGGGCCATAGGCGCTATGGTAAAGAAAGCCCTGGATGCAGCAGACATCCTTGAGGACAAAGGGATAAGCGCCGGAGTGGTTAACATGAGATTTTTAAAGCCTTTTGATTTATCTTTGCTTCGCGGATCAGCAGATAGATTCAAGCTTATATTTACGCTTGAGGACAACGTTGTTTCCGGAGGAGCCGGA
>UQNP01000001.1 GCA_900542385.1 uncultured Eubacterium sp. | reverse complement strand
GGCGAGTACGGTATCGAGGCTGCTCACTTCACTGACGGACAGGGGATACGTATATCAGAACAAAGAAACCTTGAAGTATTCACTTACTTTGAAGTTTTGCAGGATCGGAGATTCGGCAAAATCGGGTCTCAATATTGCGGAGGTCGTTCATCCGTACCTCATAGATATTTCAAATAAACTCGGGGAGACGGCATATTTTGCTATAGAGCAGGATATGATGCTCGTATATATGGATGCGGTAGGTGGAAGCAATATCAGCAATGCCGGTATACAGAGGATCGGGAAGATCGCACCTCTTCACTGTGCGGGCATAGGTAAGCTGATGCTTTTGAATTATGATTACAAGAAACTGAAAAAATTTATAGAGACCAAGGGTCTTGAACGATTTACTCCGAACACTTTGTGTACAGAAGAGGATCTTAGAGATGAACTGAACAAGGTAAAAAAGGAGGGATACGCTGTAGATGATCAGGAGTGCGACGAAGGAATACGCTGCGTGGCTGTACCGGTAAGGGATTACACGGGCGGTATAGCAGGAGGGATAAGTGTTTCCGGTCCTGCTGACCGCATAACCCCTGAAAGCTATGATGATTATCTGAATGTTCTTTTTCCTGTATCAAAAAAGATCTCCGAGAGACTGGGGTTTGAATGATCATTATTCTGCGTAACTGTCTCCGTTTGAATAATCTATTGCTACGCCGTCCTCAACGTTGAAGACAAAAACACTGAACATAAGACCGCTATCTTCTACAGATTGTGATTCCATGAGAACTCCTGAGGCGAGAAGATCACTGCCTTCGTATACAGGTGTGACTCTCATGGAAACATGATTGCCTGTCTCTTTTATGTATTCGGCGACTTCGTTTTCAAAGGGCAGCATCCCTTCCACGTTGAACTGTCTCGTACCTGTTATAAGGTTTTCCTCGTTGGCGTTTTCTCCTGTGAGCTGCCAGCCAAGCAAGTGACATCTGTTATAAAGATATTTACCGTCAACGAATTCGTATTTGACTGTATGCCAGCCTGAAGGTTTTATCATACCGATACTTTCCCGTTCTCCCTCAGGCATCGTTTCTTCGCCTACGCAGGCTTCCGCCGCACCGGCTCTGCCTAAAGAATCAAGAGCACTGTAGTATTCATATCCCGGAGTTGACAGCAGCTCTCTGTCTGTTTCTGTGAAATCCGGAGTGTTGTTGTTCACTTCCGCATATAGCTTACCTTCGTATTCGGGGATGCTTTCCGATGATACGCTGCTCACCTGCTGTGTGAAAAAGCTGTCTGCAAAGCCGCTTTCATTTGCAAACCATCCTCCCGCTGCGATGATGAGTACTGTTATTATTCCTGCTAATTTTCTTATGGTTTTCTTGTTCATTTATAGTTCTCCTGTATTTAAGCTGCGTCTACTACTATAACATATAGAGCGTATCGTGTCATTGATGATTTTGTATGTAATCGCTGGATGTAAATTGTATGTAAATTTCTTGAAATAAGCGTGACCTTGCAGAGGTATTTCTTTATAATTGTAAAAAGTAAGTATAATTTATGTAAAAAGAGGTCGTGATATGACTATTTCATTTTTTGCTTTTTTTGAACAGGTGACGTCAAGTCCTGTTCTTGCGGTGACTGTCCTGTTGACTTTAGCAGTGATTCTGGTAAACGGATGGACGGATGCGCCAAATGCTATAGCTACATGTGTGTCTACGAAAGCTATAGGTGTCCGCAGTGCTATAATCATGGCTGCTGTGTTTAATTTTATCGGAGTATTCGTCATGACGATGATAAATGCAAGCGTTGCGGCTACCATATATAATATGGTGGACTTCGGAGGAAATGCTTCGGATGCGCTGATAGCTCTTTGTGCGGCTTTGGTGGCGATAGTTACATGGGCTACGGCTGCATGGTGGTTTGGAATACCTACCAGTGAAAGCCATGCTTTGATCGCAGGCATTTCAGGAGCAGCGATAGCGCTGCACAACGGTCTTGGAGGTATCAACGGAGATGAGTGGATAAAAGTTATCTACGGGCTGCTGCTTTCGACTGTTTTAGGATTTGTTTTCGGATGGATAGCTGTGAAGCTGATAACTGCAATATGCAGGGAAATGGACAGGCGCAGGACTACTCGATTTTTTGGAGGTGCGCAGGTCGCGGGCGGTGCAACGATGGCATTCATGCATGGAGCACAGGATGGACAGAAATTTATGGGCGTTTTCATGCTGGGCATTTTTCTTGTGAACGGACAGAGCGAAGCGACGACATTTCAGATTCCTGTCTGGCTTATGCTGCTGTGCAGCCTTGTAATGGGATTGGGAACTTCCATAGGCGGGTACCGTATAATTAAATCGGTAGGTATGGATATGGTAAAGCTGGAGAAGTATCAGGGATTTGCTGCTGATATAGCTGCTGCCGGATGTCTGCTCTTATCTTCGCTGACAGGAGTGCCGGTTTCAACGACTCACACTAAAACAACGGCGATAATGGGAGTAGGAGCGGCTCGCCGACTGTCCAGCGTCAACTGGGGTATAGTTAAAGACATGGGACTTACATGGATACTGACTTTCCCGGGATGCGGACTGATAGGTTTTTTTATGGCTAAATTATTTATGTGGTTGTTCTAATGGAGGATTATGGACATGGGACGCAAAAAAGATCATGATTATTTCAGTATGCTTGTGGGCGGAGTTTCATATGCGTGCGAAGCGGCGGAAAAACTTTATGATAATATGCAGAATTTCGATTCCGGCATGATGTCGCAGAATATTGCTGAAATGCACAGGATAGAACATGAAGCCGACGTTGCGAAGCACGAGATGCTGGAGAAACTGCTCAAGGAATTCATAACGGTCATAGACAGAGAGGATATACTGGAGCTGGCAAGCGTTATCGATGATGTTACAGACAGTCTTGAGGATGTGCTTCTCAGGATGTATATGTACAATGTCACTTCGTTAAGAGAAGACGCACTTCAATTTGCATCGATCATAATACAGTGCTGTAAAGAAATGAAGATAATGATGCAGGAGTTTTCAAATTTCAGAAAATCTAAGAAGATAAAAGAATCCATCATTGAGATAAACCGTCTTGAGGAAGATGGCGACAAGCTGTTTGCTGAGGCGATGCATCGCTTGTATGCAGAAGGCGGCGATGCAGTAGAGATCATCGTATGGACATCTCTGTATGAACAGCTTGAGCACTGCTGCGATTCATGTGAAGACGTTGCCAGCGTAGTGGAAAGGGTAATATTGACCAACAGCTGATAACTGAAAGCTGGCGGATAATGACAGTTTATAATGAACGTAAATTCCTCCCGATTCATATTTTATATTGATGTGAATGAACGGGAGGATTTTTAATTATGGATGATGGAAGAAACAATTTCTGCAGTTCGGGATGCTGCTATAAGGTCTGCACGTATGGGATCAGAGGGCCTGCGGGCCCTGTGGGACCGACAGGTCCGGCAGGTATTGCAGGGCCTCCAGGCGCAAAGGGGATTCCCGGAGAACGCGGCGTCACCGGCCCTGCCGGGGAGCGTGGTGCAACAGGGGCAACAGGACCGCAGGGACCGACCGGTGTGACCGGACCGGCAGGTCCTGCTGGAGAAGCAGGGATTCAGGGATTACAGGGGCCTACCGGACCGACAGGGGAAAAAGGAGAAAAGGGTGATCCGGGAGAGCCGGGTGTCATGGGACCTGTAGGAGAGCGTGGAGCAACAGGAGCAACAGGACCGCAGGGAGCAACCGGTGTGACCGGACCTACAGGGCCTGCTGGAACTCAGGGGAGCCGTGGACTTACCGGTCCTAGAGGCCCGGCAGGAGAGGATGCCCATGATATATTTGCTTCGTTTATCGGCTACGAAGAAGTCTTTTCCGATGGAAATCTTATAATACTTTTCCCGGCAGTCAGCGATACTACGGGCAATATAGTCGAAGAGGGATATTCAAATATAAATTTGACGGAAGGATATTATCTTGTTTCCTACAGTATAGCCGGCATATTGAGAGACCCGGGCTATATACAGGTCACTCCGTACTACAATGGAATGCCTCATCTTGAGACGGGAATATATTTTGCTACAAGTGCCGACGGTGCATCGGTGAGCGGATCTGCTGATTTCATTTTGCAGGCTGACTCGCCTACAGTTTTTTCACTTCACTACAGCGGACCTCAGGAAGTCATAAACGGAGCAGTTACGATAACCTTCCTGAAGCTCAACAGACCTATATAAAACATCTGATGGTGAAAGCAATGCGGGAGAGAGCAAGTCTGACCGCCGTGCTTTTTTGCAGTTTAAACGATGATTTCTGCGACATATGGGGATGTGGAAATAGTAGAGGGAAGAATATGTTTGAAGATTTTGCCGATATATTTTAGTATATGTATTGGAAACTATACTTTGCGTAGGTATACAAGTTAAGAAAAATACGATAATATCTCTTTAAGAATTTATGGAAAGGAGCATGATAAGGTGGTTAAATTTGTGATCGAAAAAGAAAACCTGCATCGTATCCCATGTATTGCAGATATTCCCGAAAGCTGCGACAGGATAGTCATAATCATTCATGGCCTTTCGAGCAGTAAGGAAAGTGAAAATGCGTCATATATGATGAAATATTTTGCAGAAAAGGATATGGGAGCGATTGCCTACGATCAGCCGGGTCATGGATTGGAAGAAGCGGCAGAGGAAAGCCTGCTTCTGAAAAACTGTCTCGACAGTCTGGCATGCGTTGAAAAGTATATCTCGGAAAAGTATCCCGATGCTGAAATATGCTACTTCGGCTCGAGCTTTGGGGGCTATGTGCTTGGGATATATCTTGCAAGGAAACTAAACTCAGGCCGCAAAGCGTTTATGCGCTGTTCGGCAGTGATATTTCCGCAGATGATAGTCGGTGATGTTCATGCGGAGCCTGATCCGGAAGCGATGAAATACCTGGATATGCAGGGTTATATAGATGCTGAGGTGGATGGTCAGGATGTTAGATTTCTTAAGGAGTTTTTGGAAGAGCTGAAGGCAAACAGCATGATTGACATCTACGACGAAACTCTTCCTGATAATGCTGAGCTTTTCTTCGTTCACGGTGAAAAAGATCCGGTAGTTCCTGTGCATACGACAAAAGCCTTTGCTGAAAAACACGGTTATCCGATCGTGATAATTCCGGACGAAGGACATTCTATCAGCGATTCTGCGGATTCCCCTGCAAAAGTTGCTGACGCGGCATATGAATTTTTCTGTAAGGGCTGAGGCAGTAATGAGTAGCGTCAAGGTTGATATAAATGTGATCGTAAAATAAATTGAAAGCCGGTCTGTGGGAGCAGCGGCAGCAGGAGCTGCGGGTACGGCTGTGTATAGAAGAAAAATTTGAAAATGAGCCGGATGATTGAGCCGTGTGATAAGGATTTTTTGCATGTAATATCGTGAAAGTTTGTAAAAATAGGCTTCACGATGACACACCGCTTTATGGAGGAGATATAATAAGGAAAGAAGGCATCCCGTACCGTGATTTGATCGGTGAGGGATGCCTTTTTAGCGTTGAAACGGATAAAAACTGTGAATATATCAACGTAAAGCCGTAAAGCTATGAAAATGATGAATTCACGATAAAAGCAGTTTAAGAAAGGTTAAAATACCATATATGGGTATATCCAAAAAGTACTTAAAATCATTCTTACACATATATCTACGCACATATGGCAAAGCCCGCTTTTGTCCATATGCGGGATCGTCTGCAAGGCTTTGAGATTGCTGCATAATCAGTGGTTTGTGCGTATAGCTGTGCGATCCGCCATTTATCGGCTGCACGTTCGTCAGTATTCCCGTTCGGTCGCCTCGAACACGGCGCCTGCTCGCAGTTTGCAGAACTGCTGTGTGACCGGCGCCGGACCTTTCAGGTTATAACCCCTGATGCTATAAATAAACAAAAAACAAAACTGACAGGCAACGCCTGTCAGTTTTGTTTTGGTACACCATCAGGGGTTCGAACCCTGGACACCCTGCGGACCTTGAGCGTTTGCATACCGTCTTACCACTTCATATCAAGCGTTATATCACCTGCGGTAATCGTTGAAAATTCAACGGATAGCGGACATCATAACACGAAATAAAACTTAAAGATATTTTATAACTATTATTCAAAAACAGAGCGCTTTGTGGGAAGAATTTATAGATATGAAGGAGGAAAACAAGATGACAAACTATGAAAAAAGGATAGATGTAAGGAAAAAATGGCTTGCAGAAGAAGCGAATATTATAGAGGGTATTACATATGAACAATGTGGGGATTATCTGTATCCTGCCTTGAAATTTCCTGAAGAAGAGAATTATGCAGTTGGAATTTGGGGGATTCGCCACGGGCAATATTTGAAAAAGCATAAAAAGGTAATGTATTACAACATGCTCACATCAGGAAGCCTTAATAGGTATCTTGCGGAAATCAGTGAACAGGCTGATGATATGAAAGAAAAGCTCATCGACAAGATGAAAGCGGCTGAGAATATTACGGAAGAACTCAAGGCAAAGGATATGATGGCGTGGGTACAGGCTATGAACAGTATCCGTAACAGAGCGGAAGAGATCGTGTACAGGGAGATAATCTACAAATAAATTTATAATCAACAAGTACAATACTGTAAATATGACATGTTTGTATATAAGGAAAATGCAGGGAATATAATTGTCAGAAAAATCTTGCGGAACATTATTATTTTTCGTATACTATAGAAAATAGAAATGGGTTATTAGGAAAAAGATTAAACTTTTTAGAAAGGTTTGACGGCTATGATCGAAAGAAGGACAATGGTAGCAAGCAAGCAAGCAAGCAAGCAAGCAAGCAAGCAAGGCATAACTCTGTCTTTTTCCTGTCAAACGAAAAACTGCAAATTTTTTCAAGGCGTACTGTGTCCATATTTGGATGGATGTAGTACGCCTTTCTGTGTTGTCCTTCGAGCGGCGTAAAATTTTTTGATAGTGCATTCACTATCTGGTTAATCAGAAATGAGGGGGAGGAATTTTATGGAAGATAAAAAAGGGGTTCCGGAGCGGCGTGTTGCTTTTCTCGAAACCTGTTTTGATACATTCTGCAAAAACGGGCTGGAAAACACCAGCCTGCAAATGCTTGCGGAGGCGTGTGGTGTTACCAACGGAGCGCTGCTCTATTACTTCGGCAGCAAGGATAACATTATCATAGAAGCCACCGCCCACTGTATGGCAAAGGTGGAAGACGATTTTATGGCACGGGCGCCGAAGGATTTTACGGACATCGAGCGGTTCTTGCGGGAGATGCCGTATATCACCGCAAAACTCCACGGCGAGAAATACCGTTTTATGTATCAGGTGTATGCAAGTCCACAATATCGGGAGCACGGCAAAAAATTTTTTAAGGGTGTGAATGTCCGTTACCATCAGTACGCCGTGCTGCTCTCCAGAAAGCTGGGGATGCCGGAGGATTACATTCAAGGCATGATTTATGTTTTTGTCCGGGCCTGCGTCCACTATGCGCTGTTTGAGGACGAGAAATATCTGAAATTGCAGCTGGATGCGATTCGCACATCACTGAGGCTGTTTGTGAAAGAAAATATAATTAGGGAGGAAAATTGATGAAAGGTAAATTACTGAATCGAACATTGGCGGCGTTGTTTTCTGTAATGCTTATTGTTGGATTGCTTCCAACAACGGCAATGGCAGATAGTGGTGGGCTGCAGACTGTGGGAGAACTTCCGGTAGGTTCCAAAATTATAATGGGGTCAACTACTCCATCTGCTGACACTGGAGAAACATTATATTCTGAAACAAACGATAATTTGTCTTGGATCATTGTCGATCAAAGCGACAGCTATGGCAACGGTGGTACAACCTTGCTCAGCGAATTCACATTAAAACGAATGGAATTCAGTGGGAACGATGACACAAATTATCGGACATCCGATGTGAGGAAGTGGCTGCAGGATGTATTTCCGTCTTGTTTTTCAAGTGAAGAAATGCAATATGTTTTAGATACATCTTATGATTGTTCTTACAGTCCGGGTGGTCTTAAAGTAGAAAAATTATCAGATAAATTCTTTTTGCTGTCTCTGACAGAAGTAGGATGCAACGAAACTACGGATCCTTATAATTGGAATCATATTAGAACTGAGGGAGTAAAGCTTGCATATTTTGATGATACGCAGCAGAAAAGTGAAACGAGAGCTACACGCGGTATCAATGGTCAAATCGGCGATTGGTGGCTTAGATCGCAGTATGCAACTTATGGATATCAAAAAAGTGGCGTTGATATAGAAAACGGAAGTTTAGACTCCATCATTGCTCCGGGATATGACGAAACAGTCAGACCTGCTTTTAATATCGGCAAAAATACAGTAGTAAAAGAGTGTGAAACTCAGCCGGGTTATTATGAAATTTATTACCCGATACTTGACTCCATTTCTCTGAATCAGGCCGAAGTAACTATGGCTGTTGATGAAACAACGGACTTAAAATTGACCTTCAACGGTAAAAATGGAACTCAGGTACCTATCGAAGAACAGGAAGTTAACTGGACATCAAGTAATCCTGATGTAGTTACCGTTGATTCAAATGGTAAAATTACAGCAATAAAAGAAGGTGTAAGTGACATTACAGTTACTACAAAAATTGGTCAGAAAACTGCTGCTTGTAAGGTTACGGTAATGCATACCCATTCAGTTGTTAAGACCGAAGCAAAACCGGCAACCCATATGACTGAGGGCAATATCGAATACTGGTACTGCGACGGCTGCGATAAATATTTCAGCAATGAAGCCGGTACAAAAGAGATTGCCCTTGCAGATACGGTTATTCCGAAGCTGACGGAGCATACTGCCGACGGAACAGGCTGGTATTCCGATGAAACTAACCATTGGAACAAATGCGAGTGCGGCGAGAAGCTGAACGAAGCTGCTCATACTTTTGAGTGGGTAATCGACAAAGAGGCAACCGCAGCCGAGGTAGGCTCCAAGCATGAGGAATGCACCGTCTGCGGATATGCGAAAGCAGCGGTAGAAATCCCTGCAACAGGAACAACCGAAGATCCGTCCGAGCCGTCGGCAGATACTGATAAGCCAAGCGAAGATCAGAGCGCCGAGACTGAAACAGGCGATGATAGCAACATGCTCCCTATAATAGTAGTTATGGTTCTCGCAGCGGCAGGAACAGTGGCAGCAGGGATATCCAGGAGGAGAAAAGAAGAGTAAGGGATATCGTAGGGTATTGTATGAGTAAAATTTGATATATCAATTATAGTTATAAGGTGAGCGCGGCCGATAGTGGCTGCGCTCGTCTATTTGTGGAAATTTGTTTAGGGTTTCAGGTCCTCCTGACTTACGCATTTACACTCGGCAGGAGTATAAATGCAGTGCTTGCTAACAAATATGCATGCAGAGTTCACTAACAAATATGCATGCAGAGTTCAGCGCTTTTCTGCATGCATCATGTCGTGATTCACTTTGGCTGTATAGTAGCTGTCTATCGTCGCAGGAGCGTTGTACATCAGCGTTATCAGGAAGGCTCGCATATGTGCCACATCGGATTTGCAGCGGCTGAGTTCGTCGAGAACATATTTTATATGTTCGATGTTGAGCTTGCGGAACCGCTCCTTTACTTGAGATGAAGGCCGCTCTTCTTTGTTTACTCGGATCGTTTTTTTGTTGCTCGTAAGCACTTCTGCCGCGATGTTTACGAGCTCATCTACCGCAGTTTTCTTAAAGGGCAGATCGGATATGAGAGCTTCATAATGGATCTGATCTTTGAAAACGGCAGCCGCCTCAGCCGGAAGTGGATAGTCTTTTGTAATAATATTCTCTGTTGTGTTCTCTGTATTTGTATGGCAGTTTTCAGTCATGTCAATATCGGAAATATGTGATACCCTGTCACTTTTTAAAGTAATAGGTATCACATTTGAAAGTGATACATCGCTCCCTGTTTTCTCCGGATAAGTGAGCTCCATGAGCTTGTCGGGGAACAATTCTATATACAGGACATTGCTCAGTTTCTGCATGTTTGTCGATACCGTCCTGAACTCCCTTCTGATGACTCCGAGGGATTCCAGCGCCTTTATTGCTTCCGTGACCTGTCTTTTGGAGTATCCGAACTGCTCTGAAAACTGCCTGTAGCTTCGCTGCAGAAGGTCTGCTTTAAAGCGCTTTTTTATTCCGATAAATTCTCCCGTTGCCTCATCCCTCAATATCTTTGGACGGTACCAGTAGACAATGTCACTCAGCAGCATGATGGCCGTGCTGTTTGGTTTGCCGTTAGCTGTCGTTATAGTTTTGAACCAGTTAAGCGGAATGACATTGCCCGTGATCTCCATCCCGTACATTTGATCGACTATTGGACTTCCTGAAGAAAAATTGTTTTTCTGTCTGCTCAATCGATCATCCCCCTGCCTATGAGATCTTGTGGATCTCCCTTTTGTCTCTGAGATTTACATTTTGATTCAACGATATGAATTTTATGAGAACATCGGTCGGTATGAGTATCTTTCTCCCAACCTTCAAAACAGGCATGGCTTTCCATTCTATGAGCTGCCTCATGGTGTTCCTGCCGATTCCCGTATATTCTGTCGCCTCCTCTACTGTCATTGCCAGTTTATTGCTGTTCATGCAACCACCCCTTTCATATAATATTGCGTATTGCAACTATATTATACAGCTTCCCGACAATTTGTCAAGCGTTATGCCGTTTTAATAAAAATAAATAAATTGCATATTGCAATTAGATGAATGCCGTGATATACTGTAAAAAAATACATAAGGATAAGGGATATGTTTGATAAAGAATTGAGAAAAACCATAGGAACTCGTGTCAAAACGAGAAGGAAGGAGCTCAAGCTCACGCAGGATTACCTTGCGGATAAGCTCGATGTAAACAAATCCACCATACAGCGGTATGAGAGCGGGACCATCGACAATACCAAGAAGCTGGTAGTTGAGGGGCTCGCCAAGGCGCTGCATGTGTCTGAGGAATGGCTCACAGGCAAAACCGATGACATGAAAGCAGATGTCAGCAGCAAGGTGGCTGTTGAGGTGCTCGACGAGCTTGAAAAGGTAAAGACTTGTCTTGATATCGATGTGGACGATACCGGGAAGGAGTTTTCAAAGGCACTGCTGCTCTTTGTTCTCAGGGAGTACGAGGCCTTCAACAAGTCGCTTGAGACAGCATATCAGAGATATGGCAGGAACGAAGAAATGTACGCAGACATCGCGAAGGAGATCGGATTTGATTCTGCGGGCGAATTCAACGAAACCATGTTTCTCCGTGAAATTTTACATACATCTAATGCATTCCTGGAGATTTCAGAGCTCATAAAAGCGTACCCGGGCGACAGCAAAGCCGCTCTGGCGCGCCTGAAAAATCTGCAGGATTTCTACGGCTGAGCAGAATACGGATCGGGCATGGTTTAAACAGTATTATGTTGTCAATATCCCACAAAGTGTTCTGCGGAAAGGAGAACACGATGACAGCAAACGAATCGTTACAGAATGGAAGTGTCAGGAAGAAAGGCAATCAGTGGTACTATCGCTTCCGGGTTCAGGAAAGCGACGGCAGCTGGAAGCAGAGGGAATTCAAAGGAGGAAAGACTAAGAAGGAAACAGAGCTGATGCTCAAACAGGCTCTTAATGATTACAAATATGAAGGAGAACTGTTCGATCCCGGAAGCCTTACAGTAGCGGAATTATGCGACCAGTGGTGGGAATCTGAGGTGGAAAACAGCGATATGGCTTCAAACAGCAGGACGGGACTGCAGGCTGCTATAAAGCACATTAAAAAGGAAGAGCTCGGGTCGAGAAAACTGCGCGATCTGACCATAGAAGACATTCAGGCATATGTAGACCTCAAAAGCTACGGAAAATTCGATGAGAGGGGAAACAGGACGGTCAGAGCATATGCCGAAAGCACACTGAGAAAGCATTTCAGCGTACTCAACGGCATGTTCAAGTATGCGGTCTATCCCAAAAGATATCTTCGCGAAAATCCCATGCAGTATGTGAAGAAGAGAAGACAGCAGAAAGTCGTGAAGATATTCGGTGACAGCGAAGAAAACAAAGTGAGTACGATAACTCACGGAGAGTTTGAAAAAGCCGTAGAGTTCTTTCTGAAGAATGAACATCTCAGTTATTATGCTCTGCCTGTACAGATTGCTTACTATACGGGACTTAGAGCGGGTGAGGTCTGCGGGCTGAACTGGGAAGATATCGACTTTGAAAGAGCGCGGCTCACAGTTAGACGATCCATGTACTATGACAAGGAAGAAAAGTGCTGGGAGCTGAAAGTCCCAAAGAATGGCAAGCCGAGGGTAGTCGATTTTGGCGAAAGCCTTCTTGAAATCCTGAAGCAGGCTAAGAAGGAACAGCTTGAGAGGCAGAGCAGATACGGGCAGTATTACCACCAGCATTTCATGCAGCCGCGCGAGATCAGGGGGCGCGTGCACTGGCAGATATTTACGAAAGCATACGCAGATGACGGCGTGTTGAGCAGCAGAGTAACAAAGGGGAAATTCATCGAAGAAGCCAACATGAAAGAGCCTTTGCAGCCGCTGTTCTTCGTCTGCTCCAAGCAGGACGGTGAGCTCCTTACGACACAGTCGCTGAAATACTGCAATAAAGTTCTGCAGAAGGAAGTTTGCGGACTTGAGCACTTTCACTTCCACGCACTCAGGCACACATATGCGAGCACACTTGTGAACCACGGCGCGAATCTCAAAGATGTACAGATGCTTCTCGGACATTCCGACATCAAGATCACGCTCAACACATATTCGCATGTAGACGATGAATCGAGGAGAAAAGCCGTTGATATCTTTGAAAAAGCAGTCACCGGCTGAAGAATCTTCCCACAGACTTGTGGGAAGATTTGTGGGAAGATGGACATTATGTAAACAAATCTCAAAAAATTAAAATCCTCAAACGCCCTGTTTTCAACGCATTTGAGGATTCTCTTGGTACACCATCAGGGGTTCGAACCCTGGACACCCTGATTAAGAGTCAGGTGCTCTGCCAGCTGAGCTAATGGTGCATATGATATCTTATTTAAAACCAGGAATTTCAACGGCTTTCATTAAAGCCACAGCTTTTAGCAGACAGCCCTTTTAATTCCCGCACAAATGATTATACAAAATTTGTTTATTAAATGCAAGTAAAATTTATTGATAAGCAAAGATATTTGTACAAAGTTAAATCGAGGCGGGATCTTAATGGTATATTTTCCCTGTAAGGCTTGATATTCATTATAGTTCTTGACATAGAAATAGTATATGGATTCCCGTACAAAGAGAAGCCTGAAGATACAGTCATATATAATGCTGCGGCCGTTCTGGGACCGGAAGGATTTATTGGAATATACAAGAAGATACATCTCTATGCGGTGGACAATCTTTGGAGCGCTAAAGGCGACGAGCCTTTCATGTTCGATACGAAATGGGGTCCGATATCTCTCGGCATATGCTACGATAATTATCAGTTCCCTGAGCTTGTGCGCTATTATGTATGGAAAGGCTCCAGGCTGCATCTTAATCCTACTTTTGCGGCAGAAGAGGTCCCTAATGAAGGCAGCAGATACGCCTGGAAAAGATGTTACGCGCCTCACTTGGAATACCTCGTATTAACCAGCTCCATATTTATCGCCAGCTCAAATGTCACAGGCTGGGACGGATCGTTGTACGGCGGCGGACCTGATTACAGACCTGGCATATATAAAAAGCTGTTCAATGAGATAGGATGATCGTTTTTTGCAAAATTCCTCGATTTATTTAAGCTGTGCGGCATATAAATCATGGTGTCTGCGCACAATACATATCGAGGAGGAAATGAAGATGAAAAATAATAAAGAAACAAGCGCGGTCAAAAAACAGAAGCGTGGTAAAAAGCAGTCGGAAAGCATGACTGAGAAACAGTCTCAAAATGTTGAAATCGATGGAAAAGACGTGAACGACAAATAAGGCTTTTGAAAAAGCAAGGCGCCGTATGCAGATCGGTATGACTGCTTATTGAAGAATTGTTTAAGAGAAAAGACGGAACGCATATGCGTTCTGTCTTTTTGCAGTAAAAAAATTTGTTATTCTGACGAAAAACGAGCGAAACCCCTTAGTTTTTCACACTTTTTTACATATACGTTTGAAATTGCAATCCAGTTATAGTATAATATTTGAGACTATAATATCGGATAGTTATGCAACAAATCAAGCAGAACAAGAAAACTTAGTATTTTTTAGGAGAGGTAGTATGACGACAATTATTATAATCGTCGTCGTTGCATTGGTTTTTTTTGTTACGGTCTGCGTGGTCACATTTATGGTTTGGAAGCGGGAAACCGAAATACGTACCGACAGCATACGTGCCATAGAATCAAATCTCGAAAAGCTCGGAGACAAGCTTGCAGGCGATGCCGGCAGTCTGGGATCCGTTCCTGAAAACAGCGGCTTTGAGAGAGACGCTCTGCGGGAATATGACGGGAACAGCCGATCTTATCAAAATGCCCGCAGAAGAGCCAGAAGCATAGACCCCTTTGCATGGACAAGGGCAGACGAGGAAGATAGTCCAATAAAGACCGATACAGGCGATACAGCCGATGGCGGCGGAAGCTTCATACACTCAGAAGATGAAAAGAAGGAAGAGGCAGTGGCGGCTTCTGCGGAAGTATACATGCCGGATATCGAAGAGGCGGAAGAAGATACGGTGCCGAATGATCCCGGTGCAGCAGCAGAGAGCGTTGAGACGGAGATGAAGGACGAGGCGGAAAGATATGATTCCGGTCAGGATGATGCGGATTATATATCGCAAATAGACGATTTTGAGATAGAAATGCCTGAAATACCTATAGAGAGCGAAGAAGATGAAACGGAAAGCAGCCATGGGGAAGATCAGCTGCAGGGAGCTCTCGATGAAATGATCACCCCTGAACTTCAGAATTACAGTTCGTATCATGAGCAGGAGGGGCGCAGATCTCATGCCCATGATGTTGGCAGAAGCGGAAAGAAATACACATCAGAAGAATTGGATATGCTGATCAAAGAGTAAATCCAGAAGGAGGAACTTATGTATTGTAAAAATTGCGGAAGTGAAATCGCAGATGGCTCTAAATTCTGCAGCCAGTGCGGAACTCCGGTAGACACAGTGCCGAAAGCCGCACCGGTGCAGGCTTCGGAAAACAGCTATCAGAGACCGGATACAGAAAAGACAGCTTCGATGGCTTCGGCATCCTATGGTGTTGCTGATGCTGCAAAGACTGGCGGCAGTGTATCAAAAGATGAAAATACAGAAGAAACGAAAAGGCCATCCTTTGAAGAATTCCAGTGGGATGTATCGGAGTATCCCGACAGAAACAGCGTTGGGAAGACGGAAGATATAGATTTTAACTGGAATGCTGATCCGAGAGATATTCCTGATGCAAGGACTGATGCAGCGATCGGCGCAGGAATAGAGGGAAAATCCGGCACAGATGTTCCGACTGCGGGAGATTTACATAAAGATACGGGCACGGAAGAAGTTTTGACCGGCGAAAATCTTGAAAACGCCATATTCGGAGAAACATCACCGCAGAAGGACGCAGAGTCCATGAGTGCGGCGGAAAGAATAGATAAGTTTTATACTTTCAATAAAAAGAATGAAGAATTTCAGCAGCTTCTGGACAGGGAATACAACAGAGTAAAGTCCGGCAACGCCATCGAAAGCGAACTGTCTCAGGCGGAGGCCAGGGCAAACGAGCGATTTGAATCAAGACCTGTAAATTCGACTATGGAAGAGTTCCTTGAATCTGAAGGGATAGTAAAGCCGTATCAGCCGAAAGCCTTTGAATCAGATGTGCTTCAGAGGATAGAAGCTCAGGAGGCGGAAAAAGAAGCGAAGAGACTTGAAGAGGAAGCAAGGCTTGCGGCCATAGAAGAGGCAAGAAAGGAAGCTGAGGCAAAGAAACTTGAGGAAGAAGCCAAAGCCAAAGCAGCTGAAGAAGCTGCAAGGCTCGAAGAGGAAGCGAGGATAAAAGCTGCTGAAGAGGCGGCAAGACTGGAAGAGATCGCAAAAGCTAAAGCTGCCGAAGAAGCAAGACTTGCGGAAGAAGCCAGAATAAAGGCAGAGGAAGAAGCAAAGCGAAAAATAGAGGAAGAGGCGAGGATCAGGGCAGAAGCGGAAGCAAGGCAGAGAGCGGAAGCTCAGGCTCGCGTAAGAGCAGAAGAGGAAGCAAGACTGAAAGCTGAAGCAGATCTCAAGGCAGCTCAGGAAGCGGCCAAGATAAGAGCTCAGCAGGAAGCAAGACTTGCGGCTGAAGAAGAAGCCAGATTCAAAGCTGAACAGGAGAGAAGACGCCTGGCTGACATTGAAGCCAAGAGAAAACTTGAAGAGGAAAGACAGAAGCTTGCCGAACAGGCAAATCAGGCCGTTGCCAGAGAAGAAGCCAGAAAGGTGCTTGAACAGACGGCAAGGATGAGAGAAGAGGAAGCGGCGAAGATAAAAGCCGCAGTTGCAGGTCTAAGAAGCGGTGCTGCGGCAGGAGCAGCACATGCTGCAGACATGAAGACCCCTCATGTTAGGAAAGAAGTAGAAGAAGCTCATATAGCAACGAAAAATCAGATAAATGAAATGGCTCGCGCAAGGGACGAATTCTTTGCAGATTATGAGGACACAGGAGCGGATTCTGCAAAGGAAGCGAAGAGGTCGGTAGGCAGAGATGCCGAAGATCTGAGCAGGACGAGGACAGTAGATAAAGAAGCGATACTCTCCGGAGTGAGCGATGATACAGTAGTAGTATCAAAGCGTGCTATAGAAAAAGAAGCCGGCAGACAGTACGAAGATGCAGATGATGCGTTTTTCGACAGTCTGGATGCGGCTGCAGCTGCGGGAACAGCTGCAGCAGGAGCAGCGGTAGCGGCGGCGTCCGATGTCGACGAGGTAAGCGCTGATTCGATGACAGAAGCAGAGCCTATAGATTTCAGAGACGATGTTGAAGAGCTTGCACTGGAGGAAGAGGATAATCTCCAGGATGAGCCTGTATCGCCGGTGGGTATGGAGAAAACTCAGCAGTTTTCTCATGAACAGTTCAGCGCAGTGAGCAGCGCAACGAATCCGGCACTGCAGGATACGGTGGTGATGGAAAACGGCGGCGCTCGTACAGCTGACTTTTCAGCAAATGATTTTGACAGCTACGGCGATGAAGAAGCGCGAAGATACAAAGACGAGCAGGCACGCAGAGCAAACGCTTATGATACAACTGCCGGAACCGCAATGGATGAGTTTTACTCAGATGACTTCGAAGATGAATCAGAGCTTTCGAAAAAAGAACTCAAGCAGAGGGAAAAAGAACGAAAACGTCTTGAAAAACAGCAGGCGAAGGAAGCAAAGGCGAGAAAGAAAAAAGGCGTATCTGAAGATGATGAATACGATGAAGAAGAATCCGGCGGAAAAGGAAGACTTGCTCTTAAGATAGTACTTGTAATACTTATAATAATACTCGCGGCTGAAGTTGTGGGTATGGGTATAAAATTCATAGCGCCTCAGAGCAGAGCGGCAGAGTTCATAGATTCTCAGCTTAACAAGGTCATTCAGCTTATTACGGGAGATGACACTGAATACAGCGTTATAGCAGCGCAGGTCAGAACAGAGCCGATGGAAGACAAGACCGATCTGATAAACGCTCAGAAAGATAAGAATGCTGATAACAATATAGAAAGCATAGTCTACAGTGCAGACCTTCAATATGATCAGGAACGCGAAAGCGATATATCGGACCTGGTCCTATCACAGCCTATGACTCAAGTAGAATGGGGCAGGGATGAAGATAATTATCCTGTATACTATGATGAACAGGTCGTAGGCGAAATAATAGCGTTTGAATCGCAGAAATATAATCTCATGAACAACGGAGATGAAGAGGTATTGAGTCTTATCGATGCAGAGTCCGATCTGTACAGCGAGACCGCAGCTCTTTCAAACCAGGGGACGGACGGCGCTTTTTCAAAGCTGGAGATAGGGGAGATAAGACAGGCAGGCAGCCATTATTACGTGTGGGTAAGGGAGACCATTGGGGGTACGACTACCGAAAAAGTGTATTCCATGTACCCGGAAAAAGAATTCGTACTGAAGATGTCAGCCTGCTATGAAGTTTAAAGGAGGAACAAATTGAACGGTGTGGGAGAAAAAAAGAAAAGAGGAAGGATATGGCCTAAAGTAGTCATTGCTTTGATAGTTATAATTCTCCTGTTTTTATGCCTTATAGGCTTTATAACCGATTTCCTGTGGTTTAGGGAGCTGGATTACGTATCGGTATTTTTCACAAAGCTTTTTACACAGCTCAAAATAGGTATACCTACATTTATAATAGTTACTTTTCTGGCTTATGTTTATCTCAAATTTCTCAAGAGAGGATATTTTAAGAAGGTAACATCGGATGAAGTGACAGATCACAGAAAATTAAACCTTATATCCTGGGGACTTGCCGGTATATACGGAGCGGTAACTACATTTTTCGCAGTTACCCAGCTGTGGTTCCAGATGCTGCAGTTTACAAACAGTACTGATTTTGGGAAAAGCGATCCGCTGTACGGCAAGGATATTTCCTTTTACGTTTTCAGACTTGATTTTATAGAGGAGCTGAATCAGCTGGTAATAGTGCTGCTGGTAGCTTTTGCGGCGCTTACTTTTATTTACTACACTGTGCTGCTTTCAGTCAGGACGCCGCAGGTATTTGAAAACGTTACGGATGATACCGTATATGAAGAAGATACTGCGGATGAAACTACGGAACAGAGACAGTTCGGAGGCGGATTTGACAATATAAACGATATGTTCGGTCATTTCGCAAGGAACTTTACAGGCGGAAGGCAGAAGCCGTTCAAGAGAAAAACGAGAACGCACAGGCAGTTTGACAATGAAAATCTCAAAATACTGCTTTCCATAGCGGAAAAGCAGCTTATCATAGTCGGTGTGCTGTTTTTCCTTATGGTCGGAGTACATTTCTTCCTCAAACAGTATGATCTTCTGTTTGGAAGTACTGGTGCAGTATACGGAGCAGGTTTTACAGATGTGAACGTGACTCTGTGGGTATACAGGATAATAATGGCGCTTTCGGTATTAGCGGCCATAGGCGTAGTGTTCGGTATGAAGAGGAAAAAGCTCAAGCCGGCGCTTATATCGCCTGTTATCATGATAGCTGTAGGAGTGCTGGGCATAGGAGCGGCTATCGGAGTACAGAATCTGATAGTAAACCCTGATGAGATCAACAAAGAAAGCAAGTACCTTGAGCACAATATAGACTTTACTCAGGATGCGTATGGACTGAACAATGTGGATACGAGAGATTTTGCGGCTACTTCGGATCTGACCAGCGAAGACATAGCAAATAACTCGGATACCATATCAAATATAAGGATCAACGATTATGAGCCGGCACAGACATTCTATAATCAGACACAGAGTATAAGACAGTATTACACCTTCAATGATGTCGATATCGACAGATACTACGTGAACGGGGAATATACACAGACGTTCCTGTCTGCGAGAGAAATAGATGAAGAAAGAATAAGCGACACCTGGCTCAACAGACATTTGAAATATACCCACGGCTATGGAATAACTCTTTCGAGAGTAGATAAGATAACTGAAAGCGGACAGCCGGATGTACTTATAGGAGGCATACCTCCTGAATCTACGGCAGAGGAGATAAATGTGACCAGACCTGAGATATACTACGGTGAGATGACCAACGATTATGTGCTGGTGAACACTTCCGAAGATGAGTTTGATTATCCTGACGGAAACAGCAACAAGTATACTCAGTATGAAGGCGATGCGGGAATTAAGCTCAATCTCATAAACAAGCTGATGTTCTCAATAAGAGAGAGAAGCGTGAATCTGCTCGTTTCAGGCAATGTCAACAACGATTCCAAGATACTCATAAACAGGAATATTTCCGAGAGAGTAAAAGAAATAATGCCGTATTTACAGTATGACGATGATCCGTACATGATAACGGTAGACGGTAAGCTGTACTGGATAATCGATGCTTATACATCAAGCAACAGATATCCTTATTCCGAGCCTTACAGCAGCAATTCTGATACGAATTATATAAGGAACTCGGTAAAAGTTGTCATAGATGCATACAACGGAACTACGGATTACTATATAGTAGATGATACTGATCCTATAGCTCAGACTTTTGCAAAGATATATCCTGATCTGTTCAAGGACTTTGATTCAATGCCTGACGCTATAAAAGATCATATAAGATATCCGGAAACGCTGCTTAACATACAGGCACAGGTTTATCAGAGATATCACATGAACGATGTCAAGGTATTCTATCAGAATGAAGACCTGTGGCAGATAGCAAATGAAATATACGGCATGGAAGAACAGGCCATGACTCCTAACTACTATATAATGAAGCTTCCGGGTGAGGAAAGCGCTGAATTTGTAAACTCCATTCCGTTCACGCCGAGAGATAAAAATAATCTCATGGGACTGATGGTGGCGAGGAACGATGGAGATAACTACGGAGAGCTGATACTTTATCAGATGCCTAAGAGCAGGACAGTATACGGACCTATGCAGGTAGAGGCGCAGATAGACCAGAATACGGAGATCTCACAGGAATTCTCTCTTTGGGATTCTTCGGGATCCAATTACAGCAGAGGTAATATGTTCATCGTTCCTATAGAAGAATCGCTCCTCTATATAGAACCGGTTTACCTTGAGGCAACGAATTCGAGCATACCTGAAGTAAAGAGAGTCATCGTGGCGTACGGAGACAGGATAGCATATGAGCCTACTCTGGCGGAAGCTCTCAATTCTCTGTTTGGAGAGGGAAGCGCAGAGGAGAGTCCGGGAAGTGAAAGCAGCAGTGAAGGATCTGCCGGAAGCTCACAGGAATCCATGAGCCAGTCAGAAATAATATCCAATGCTCAGGAAGCGTTCAGCAATGCTCAGGAAGCAGCACAGAACGGCGATTGGGCGGGATACGGCCAATACCTGAGTGAGCTTGAAAACTATTTGAATATGCTTGGCCAGTAAAGGTCATGCAGACTTTAAGTGTTATGAGGCAAAACTTCAGAATACAATAAAATTATTTTCAGGACATTCTTTTCCGCGCACAACGGAACAGGATGTTCTGAATTGTTTTATACGCCTGCTTGTGGTGCAGGTCCGTTCAGACATATAAAAGAAAAGGCAAGAAAGGAAGTGACGATATGTTATCGTATGATTTGGATAAGATGCTGTATACCCTTCCGGCGGACAAACACAGTCCTGAGGATATAAGAGCGGTTATTGAAAAGCATCCGGAAGTGAAATTCGTTTCCCTTGTAGGAATAGATATAGGAGGACATGATACTGACGAGAAGATACCGGTGGAGGAATTTCTCGGAGATATAGAAAAGTTCCTTAAAAACGGTGTGCAGACTGACGGCTCAAGCGTAGTGCTTCCTAAGATAGCGAAGCTCAACAACGCCAAAGTCGATATAATACCGGACGTCACGGTAAATTGGTTCGTGGATCACAATTTCAATTATCCGGACCCCTATACAGGTCTGCCGGTAGGTACGCTCAGGATACCTTCGTCCCTTGTACACAACGATTCTGAGAGAGTAGGATCGAGGGTAATACTGAGAGATGCCATCAGCAATTTCAAAAATGACCTGATGAAACTTCTGAAAGACAACCCGTACGTGTTCGAGTACCTGGATATAGATGATGTTGACGAAATAGATGATATAGTGATAACTTCAGCTACTGAGCTGGAATTCTGGGTAAAGACTCCCGACGATGATGCGGACAGAGAGCAGCTCTCAACGGCGCAGATGCTGAAAGAACAGTACTGGAAAAGAACGACAGGTCCTGTAAGAACTGCTCTGGAAGAAGCTATGCTGGTACTGCAAAAATACGGATTCAGCATGGAGATGGGCCACAAAGAAGTGGGCGGAGTAAAGGCAAAACTGGGCAATTCCGGGAACTACGACCATGTTATGGAACAGCTTGAGATAGACTGGAAGTATTCATCGGCGATACAGGCTGCAGATAACGAAAATCAGATAAAGTATGTAGTCAGAGACATATTCAGGATGTACGGCCTTGAAGTTACATTTATGGCAAAGCCGATGGAAGGAGTTGCCGGAAACGGTGAGCACACTCACATGGGAGTGGCGGCCAAGCTCAAGAACGGAAAAAAAGTAAATCTTTTCGCTCCGGCGGATGCCGAAAATCAGTTTATGAGCCCGATAGGATTTGGAGCTTTGATGGGGCTTTTGAAAAATTACGATGTGATAAATCCTTTCGTGAGTTCCAGCAATGATTCCTTCAACAGATTGAAACCGGGATATGAAGCTCCTGTATGTACGGTAACATCTCTCGGACACAGCGCAAAAATGCCTTCAAGAAACAGGACGGTTCTGGTAGGTCTTGTAAGAGAGGTTGGAAATAAGCTGGCAACGAGATTTGAGCTGAGATCCCCGAATCCGAAGAGCAACACTTACCTGGTGCTTGCTGCATCTTATATGGCTATGCTGGACGGTATAAAGGAATCCCTCGAACATCACAAGACTCCTGAAGAGCTTGAAAATTCCATTTCGAAGGAATACGGTGAAGAAGATTTCTATCTCGAAAAAGATAGAGTCTACAGAAGCGAACTGGATGTATTCGATGAATACACAGAGGAAGAGAGAGATAAATATTTCGGAAAAGCACCGAGGACGGTTTGGGAGAATATAAGAGCCTTTGATCTATATCCTGAAAAACTCGAGATATTCAAGCGCGACGATGTAATGACGGAGATGGCGCTGGAATCATATAAAGAAGCAACTCTGGCACAGTGGGCGACGGAGCTTCACAACAGGATAGTGCCGGATGTGATGGATCTCATAAGGAGATGCAGAAAGAGACACAACGACAAAGAGTGTGTCGATTACGACAGACATTACTGGGAAAAGATACAGAAACTGAGAAATTATCTCGGAAGAGATATCCTAAACGAGTACTGCCTTCTGACACGCATAGTGAAAGCCCTCGATAAGGGGGATTATGAGACAGCCTCAAAACTTCAGACGGATATGCAGAAAAAGGTTGAAGAGCTCAACCGACTCTACATAATCTACAGAAAGAATTTGTTTTAGAGATCGTTTTATGCGGTTGAGTGATTTTTAATAATATTACGGAGGAAGAAGCGGAAATGTTGGATGTTAAAAGAATAAGAGAAGATTTCGACAACGTGAAAAAAGCCGTTGAATCGAGAAAACAGGGTGACTTTGGGATAGACAACGTGCTCGTCTATGACAAAAAAAGAAGGGAACTGCTGGCTGAAGTAGAGCAGATGAAAAACAAGCAGAGCGTGTCCTCAAAGCAGATACCTAAAATGAAAAAGGAAGGGCAGGATACTACAGAGCTCATGGCGGAAATGAAGGCGCTGTCTGAAAAGATCAAGGTTCTCGATGCAGAGGTTGGCGAAGTTGAGGCAAAGCTTCGTGAGACGCTGCTCAATATTCCCAACACTCCTTACAAAGATGTGCAGGAGGGAGAAGATGATTCTGCAAATGTAGAGCTGAGAAAATGGGGCGAGCCGAGGGAATTCGACTTTGAACAGAAGGCTCACTGGGATATAGGAACAGATCTGGATATACTGGATTTTGAAAGAGCTGCGAAAATATCCGGCACCAGATTCACCGTTTATAAGGGCCTTGGAGCAAGACTTGAAAGATCGGTAATAAACTTCATGCTCAACCTCCATACGGAAGAGCACGGCTTCAAAGAAATACTGCCTCCGTTTATGGTGAACAGAGACGCTATGACGGGAACAGGACAGCTTCCGAAATTTGAGGACGATATGTTCCACGTTCCGGCAAAGGACTTTTTCCTCGTGCCGACGGCGGAAGTTCCTCTTACAAATCTGAGGATGAATGAGATCATCGACGCAGACAGCCTCCCTATATACTACACGGCATATACTCCTTGCTTCAGAAAGGAAGCAGGATCTGCCGGAAGAGATACGAGAGGACTTATAAGACAGCATCAGTTCAATAAGGTAGAGCTGGTAAAATTCGTAAGACCTGAAACTTCCTACGATGAGCTTGAGTCCCTCACCAAAGCAGCGGAGGAAGTTCTCAAAAGACTTGAAATACCGTACAGAGTCGTAAGGCTTTCTACGGGAGATCTTGGATTCTCATCTGCTATGACATATGACATAGAGGTGTGGATGCCGAGCTACGGAAGATATGTTGAAATTTCTTCATGCAGCAATTTTGAAGATTTCCAGGCAAGAAGAGGCAATATAAGATTCAGACCTGAAGGAAAAGGAAAGCCGGAATTCGTTCATACCCTCAACGGTTCGGGACTTGCAGTAGGAAGAACGGTAGCAGCCATACTTGAAAATTATCAGCAGGAAGACGGCTCAGTTATAATACCGGAAGCGCTGCGTCCATATATGGGTATAGATAAAATACAGAAATAAAGCATCAAGGAGAAGAGGAAGAAATGGATACGATTATCATTGGCGCCATATTCGTAGTTTATCTGCTCATTATGGTCGCCATAGGCATGAAATATTACAACAAGAATGACGATATGTCGGAATATATACTGGGAGGAAGGAAGCTCCCGCCTATCGCAGTTGCCATGTCGGCTCAGGCATCGGATATGAGCGGCTGGCTGCTGACAGGACTTCCGGGCCTTGCGTATATACTCTATGCAGGAACATCGGAAGCTATATGGACAGCAGTGGGCCTTGCCCTTGGTACTTACCTCAACTGGCTGTTCGTAGCGAGAAGACTGAGAAAATACACGCAGGTGGCAGGAAATGCCCTTACACTTCCTGACTTTTTCGAAAACAGATTCAGGGATAAGAAGCATATCCTCAGAATGGTCGCAGGCGTGTTCACAGTAATATTCTTTCTGGTATACACATCATCCCAGCTGGTGGCAGGGGGCAAACTGTTCACAACGGTATTCGATATGAACTACACTGTAGGTATGATAATCGTTGCAATAATCGTACTGGCGTATACGGCGACGGGAGGATTCACTGCGGTATGCTGGACGGATACGATCCAGGGTATCATAATGTTCTTTGCGCTTCTGATAGTGCCTGTAGTAGCATGTTTCCACGTTGGAGGTATAGATGCGGTAGCTATGAAGCTGTCGGAGCTTACCACTGAGACGCTGGGCTTCTTCCCTAAGACGGAAAGCGGAGCGATAGACAGCCTTCTTTTGGCGTCTGCCCTCGGCTGGGGTCTTGGATATTTCGGTCAGCCGCATATCCTTGTAAGATTCATGGCGATAGAAAATTCAGAGATGATAAAGACTTCGAGAAGAATGGCGATGGTATGGGTAGTGCTTACGTTGACAGCTGCCGTATGTGTCGGCATAGTCGGAAAAGCGTTCATGCCGGATCTTGCTGACGGAGAGACTGTATACATGGAAATGATAGATGCTCTTTTCAATCCTGTGATCGCGGGAATACTCCTCATAGCCATACTGGCGGCTACCATGAGTACTGCGAGCTCACAGCTCCTTGTTACGGCATCATCCGTATCGAGAGATATATATGCCATATTGTTCAAGAAAGATCCTGAAGACAAGCAGCTTGTATGGGTGAGCAGAGTTGCCGTTATAATGGTATCGGTGATAGCTATATTCCTGGGACTCGATCCTAACAGCTCCATATTCAATCTCGTTTCCTGCGCATGGGGAGGCATAGGAGCGACCTTCGGTCCGCTGATCCTGTTCGCTCTTTTCTGGAAGAGGATGACTCTTTCGGGCGCTATAGCAGGAATGATCGTAGGCGGAGTAACGGATCTGCTCTGGTACAATCTTTCCGGCGGCGTATTCGATATATACGAGATAATACCGGGCTTTATATTCTCATCTCTTGCAATAATAATATTCAGCCTTGTATCCAAGCCGTCCAAGGAGATCGTGGAAGAATTCGAATCAGTTAAGGACGCTGAAATATAAGAGCTTAGATATGATACTTTAAAGGAGAGCATATTATGATAGCAGATAAAATGAAACCGGTCATGGCCAACAACTCGGCAATAAGGACGATGTTTGAGGAGGGAGACAGACTGAGAGCCAAATACGGTGCAGAGAATGTATTCGACTTCAGCCTGGGCAATCCCGACGCTCCGGTACCGGCAGAGATAAAGCAGGCAATAATAGATTTGCTCGATGAAGAAGATTCTGTAACGCTCCATGGATATATGAGCAATGCAGGATTTGAAGATGTGAGAGAAGCGATAGCACAGTCTCTCAACAGGAGATTTGATACTGCTTTCACCCATGAGAACATCCTTATGACCGTCGGTGCAGCGAGCGGACTGAACGTAGCGCTGAAAACTGTGCTCAATCCGGGAGAAGAAGCAGTGATATTCGCTCCGTATTTTCTTGAATACAACTGGTATGTGGATAATTACGGCGGTAAAGTGGTGCAGGCGCCTACTCACAAAGAAACTTTCTATCCGGACATAGAAAGCTTTGAAAAGCTCATAACAGACAAGACACGTGTTGTGATCATAAATACTCCTAACAATCCTACGGGGGTCATATACAGCGAGGATACCATAAAGGCAATAGCTGATATTCTGAAAAAGAAGCAGGAGGAATTCGGCAGCACTATATTCCTGATATCCGATGAGCCGTACAGAGAGCTGGCTTACGAGGGGAGACAGGTGCCTTATGTCACGAAGTACTATGACAATACTATAGTGGCTTATTCGTACAGCAAATCCCTTTCCATACCGGGAGAGAGAATAGGTTATCTTGTCATACCGTCTGAGCTTGAAGACAGCAGAATGGTGTTCGATACGGCAACGAGCGCAAACAGGATAATAGGCTGTGTCAATGCTCCTTCGCTCCAGCAGAAGGTGATCGGCAGATGTGTGGATGTCAAGGTAGATGTAGAATATTATGACAAAAACAGAACAGCTCTTTACGAGGGATTAAAGAAGTGCGGATTCGACTGTGTGAAACCGGAAGGAGCCTTTTATATGTTCCTGAAATCGCCTGTCGGCAATGAAGCGGAATTCTGCGAAGCGGCGAAGAAATACAATATACTGATGGTGCCGGGAACATCGTTTGCATGTCCCGGATATGTAAGGCTTGCCTACTGTGTTTCCTATGAAACAATCGTGAATTCAATGCCTGGATTTGCCAAACTGGCGGAAGAATACGGTCTTTAAATTACATAAAAATATCATGTTGCGGGCATATTATTACTGATGTGCTCAATGATAAGTGAACGGATATTCTGAAAGAACACATTTTGAAGATTATGTGAAAATGACTTTGTTTGTGTTTAAAGATTTTGCCGTTTCATGTATAATTAACGAGTGTTATACGTTACTGTTGCTGAATAAAAGTTAAAACGTGAGGAAACTGATGATTACTAGTTTAAGGAATCGCAAAAAGCTGATGATCCTTGCAGCTGCTGTGATCGTAGCCGTTGCAGCATCAGCGGTCGTTCTTAATCTGACAAAGCCGTACGCAGTGTACGCTGATGGTACTAAAGTTGAAGATCCGTATGTTGTTAAAGCAGGAGATGACGAACTGTTTCTTGTAGAAGACGCTGAAACAGCCGAAAGCGTTATAGAAACAGTGATGGAAGAATATTCTCCTGACGGAGCTCAGATCAACAATATAACGGTTGATAAGAAACTGAGCAGCGAAGAGAAAGATCTCAGCAGAGGGGAAGAGCCTCCTGTAGTAATGAGTGAAGAAGATGCTGTGAATTACGTGCTTGAAGAGAACAGTACGGACGATCCTCTGTTCTGTGTGACGATCAGCTCAGAAGTAGGTTCCATACAGGATGTTAAAGCAGGAACTACTTATGAGGAAAATGAAGAGCTTTACAAGGGCGAGGAAAAGGTAAAGAGCGAAGGCGAATCCGGCAACCAGATAGTTACAAATCAGGTTGTCAGCGTTAACGGTACAGTCCTCACTTCTGAAGTTATAGATACGGCAGTTGTAAACGAAGCTGTTAATGAAGTAGTTTACAAAGGCACTAAAGAGAAACCGAAAGATACTGTGAATGCAGATTACAGCGGTGAAGTGCTTGGCAGCGGCAACGGCGCTTCGATAGCATCATTTGCACTCCAGTTTGTAGGGAATCCTTATAAAGCAGGAGGCACCAGCCTTACCAACGGAGCTGACTGTTCGGGATTCACTCAGAGCGTATTTGCTAAGTTCGGTATATCGCTTCCAAGAACATCCGGAGCACAGGCGGGCGTAGGAAGAGGAGTATCCTACAGCGAAGCCAAAGCGGGCGATCTGATCTGTTATTCCGGTCATGTGGGTATATACATCGGCGGAGGAAAGATAGTCCACGCTTCCACATCGAAGAAGGGCATATGCGTTACCAATGCAAAGAACTGCGGACCTATACTCACGGTAAGAAGGATAGTAGAGTAACACGAAATAGATTTACTGAATATAAACACAAAAACCTGCGGGACATTCCTGCAGGTTTTTTTTGTATAAAACATGTGACCGGTCTGGGCGATCTTGACATTTGTTTTCGGCAAAGGTATACTTTATATTGGTTAGTTTATATAAACTAACCAATTATTTTTTATGTAGCGAAAGGAGAACTTAACATGGCAGGTATTGATTTGAAAACTGTAGGAACCTTTGTAGGCGGAGTGCTGATGGGAAGTGCAGGTCTGAAAGTGCTTGCAAGCGAGGATGCCAAAAAAGTGTATACCAATTGTACTGCAGCAGGACTGAGAGCAAAAGATTCAGTTATGAAAACTGTAAGCGCAGTACAGGAGAATGTTGGTGATATCATAGCGGAGGCTGAACAGATAAATGAAGAAAGAGCTGCGGTAAAAGAGGCTGAGCAAAAGGCAGCAGAGAAAGCTGATGCAAAGAAGGCTGAGGAATAATGAAATATGAAATTAAACATGAAATAAGAGGGCGTCTGCGTGTGCATTTTAAGCAGAACAAGATGACTTATGAGGAGGCTGACCGGCTGCATTATTATCTCCAGAAGCATCCGGGAATTTTAAACGCTAAAGTTTATGAGAGAACAGCGGATGCCGTAATTTTGTTTGACGGCAGCAGAGATGAGGTCGCAGAATACCTCAATGATTTTTCCTACGAAAACTCTGATGTGCCAAAGGAGGTTTTGGAGACTTCAAACCGCAGACTCAGTTCGGAATATCAGGATAAACTTCTGAGAAAGATTTTTTTCAGAGCAGTGAGGAGAATCCTTCTGCCTTATCAGGCAAGAGTCGTTTTTGTGTGTTTTAAAGCAGTAAAATATGTGATGGAAGGAGTCAGATGTTTAAAAGCGGGAAAGATAGAAGTGCCGGTGCTCGATGCCGCTGCTATAACCACTTCCATAGTGCGGGGAAATATCAAGACGGCCGGTTCGATAATGTTTCTTTTGGGCATAGGAGAGCTGCTGGAGGACTGGACGCATAAAAAATCTGTGAGCGACCTTGCCAGAAGCATGTCTTTGAATACTGATAAAGTATGGCTGTGCAAAGACGGAATGCAGATGCTCGTTCCTTCGGATGAAGTAGATCCGGAAGACACTGTCGTTGTGCATATGGGAAATGTCATACCTTTTGACGGCATTATTTCTCAAGGGGAGGCAATGGTAAATCAATCGGCAATGACAGGGGAGCCTCTTTCAGTCAAGAAAGAAAAAGGCGGATATGTTTATGCGGGGACGGTGCTGGAGGAAGGAGAGCTTCACATAATCGTAAAAGAAATAAAAGGCTCTACGAGATTTGAAAAAATAGTTGAAATGATAGAAGACACGGATAAGCTGAAGTCGGCCTCTGAAAGCAGAGCCGAACACATAGCGGATAAGCTCGTGCCATACACACTGCTCGGCACCGCTGCTGCATGGCTGATAACGCGGAACGCTGCAAAAGCATTGGCGGTATTGATGGTTGATTTTTCGTGCGCTCTTAAACTGGCTGTGCCTGTCAGTGTTCTTTCGGCGATACGAGAAGGAAACGAACACGGGATAATGATAAAAGGCGGCAAATATATGGAGGCTGTCGCAGATGCGGATACAATAGTTTTTGATAAGACCGGGACTTTGACAAAAGCTGTTCCTTCTGTTAAATCTATCGTTGGCTTCGGAGAGAGCTCTGAGGATGAGATGCTTCGTATAGCGGCGTGTCTTGAGGAACATTTCCCTCATTCAATGGCAAGAGCGGTAGTAGATGCAGCAAAAGCGCGAAGGCTTGAACATGAAGAGATGCATTCTAAAGTCAAATACATAGTAGCCCATGGAATAGCTTCTGAAATAGAAGGAAAGAAAGTGATCATAGGAAGCCGTCATTTTGTGTTTGAAGATGAAAAATGCAGGATACCGGAAGGAAAGGAAGAGGTATTCGATTCGCTCCCTTCAGAGTATTCGCATCTTTATATGGCGGTAGACGGCATACTGACGGCGGTGATTTGTGTGGAAGATCCTATAAGGGAAGAAGCCGCTGATGTGATAGCAGCGCTTAAAGAAGAAGGTATCAAAAAAGTTGTGATGATGACGGGAGATAGTGAAAGAGCTGCAGCGGCTATAGCTAAACGTGTAGGTGTCGATGAATATTATTTTGAAGTACTGCCGGAGGATAAGGCTGAATACATCCAAAAAGAAAAAGCAGGCGGCGGTAAAGTAATAATGATAGGAGATGGGATAAATGACTCGCCTGCGTTGTCGGCAGCTGATGCGGGTATCGCAGTGAGCAGCGGAGCAGAAATAGCAAGAGAGATATCTGATATAACTATCGATTCAGATGATCTTTATTCACTTGTTGTCCTGAAGAAGCTGAGCCGCATGCTCATGGAGAGGATCGACAAGGATTATAAAGCCATAGTGGGAATAAATACTGCACTGATAGGCGCAGGAGTGAGCGGTATCATTCCTCCGACAGCCTCGGCGTGGATGCATAACGGATCCACATTGGGGATAACGCTTATGAGCATGAGAGATTTGCTGAGATGATATATGCGCGGATTAAATGAAATAAAATCAAAAAAAGAAAAAATAAATGTTGACACTGATGAAGAGATATAGTATTATAGTGGTGGAGTTAGTCATAGCTAACCTCCTTTGTAAATTATTTTACTCATGTGAAACAAAACCTTACCTCATTTCCGCCTATATAGTAAAAGAGGCTGCTGTGCATCACAGCGCAGCAGCTTTATATAGGCAACACGGT
This sequence comes from uncultured Eubacterium sp., assembly GCA_900542385.1. Lineage (GTDB taxonomy): Bacteria > Bacillota > Clostridia > Peptostreptococcales > Anaerovoracaceae > Lentihominibacter > Lentihominibacter excrementavium. Next base: position 10,226 of record UQNP01000001.1, on the reverse strand, counting down.
TATATGAAACTAACCGCAAAACAAAAGCAAACCAAAGTCGACAACTCAGGTTTATTAGAAATATCAGACGGGCTGCAGATCCTACTGCGGCTCGTCTGATTTTGCTGGCAGATGCCGGGAAAAAGTTAATTCCCAATGTTGATTGCCCATAGATCAGTTGTAGTAAGGGATCGTAAAAGATATTTCGGCGCCGCCGTCGGCGTTGTTGCGAGCGAACATGCTTCCTGAATGCTGTGTTATTATCTGTTTTGAAATGTAAAGACCGAGACCTGTTTTTTCCGAACTCTTCTTTATCCTGTTTCCACCGCTGAAGTTTCGTTCAAATATATGAGGCAGATCCCTTTCCGGTATACCGTCTCCTGTATCGCTGACAGAGAATACTATTTCTCCTTTAGGGATATTATAGTCATCCTTATGGATACTCAGAAGCTCTTCATTGAAATATGATCTGCATATTACAGTGATCTTGCCTTTTAGCGGTGTATGGCGTATAGCATTGTTTATGATATTTAATATCACCTGCTGCATCCTGTACTGATCTGCGATGATTATGGCGTCAGGCGAGATGTTTATATCGATCTTGGCAATATGGTTTGAAGAGATTATGTGGAATTCACTCTGCTTGATGAGATCGCTGAACATATCTGCCGCAGACTGTTCGTAAAATTTATATTCCATAGTCTGTGACGTGAAATCGGTGAGACGGACAAGATCATCAAGAAGTGTGGTGAGCATCATTGCCTTTGAATTGATTATTTTCAGGTAGGTATCAGTGGACTCTTTTGGTATCAATTTGTCCAGCATACTTTCCGTATAGCCTTTGATAAGAGTTATAGGGGTCTTTATTTCGTGAGAAATATTCTCAAGGAATTCTCTTTTTTCATTTTCGTTGAGTTTGACTTGTTCCTCCATTTTTTTTCTTTCGGTTATATCTCTGAGTATGCCTTCCACCGCTGATACAGTACCGGTGCTGTCTTTTATCGGTATATAATGTATTTCCGACCATTTTTCTATTTCTCCGTTTTTATAAAGACACAGCACACCGTTTCCGGGAACAGAGACCGGACGTGAAAATATATTGATTATATTTTTGTCTTTTTCTTCTACGTTTATATAGTCGAAAAATCTGTCGGGCATATCATAAAGCTGTTTGTCGGTAAGATTTATGAGTTTCGAGATTTCCGGACTTATGTATTCAAATGATTTTTGTTCGTAGTCATAAAGAAACATGGAGTCGGATGAATTTTCCACAAGGAGCCTGAATCTCTGAGAATTCCTTTTATCGTTAAAACGAAGTTTTTTGAAGTATATTATTATCAGTGTGAGTATGAGCAGATTTATTATGAAAAGACCTATGTAGTAGGTTATCATGGCGAGTGAGGAGTTTCTCAGCGCGAATCCGAAATGATTTATGTATATGCTGTAGGTTATGATAAGAAAACTTGCGAGCATTTTTTCGGGAAGTTTCTGGGTCCATGACATGGATATAAACATACACCCCGATATGATTATCATGGAAGAGCAGAGTATGATATTAGGTATAAAAGCAATGGAATAGATCTCCGGGAGTACCGGGTAGGAGAGTATTATGATCGCTGATGAAAAAGCAAGTATATGGAAATATTTCGGCAGTTTTTTCTGGAAAAAGTGATACGTACCGAACAAAAATAAGTAAGCGTTGAGCAAAGCCAGCAGCTGGCGCATCATTATGTAAGGCATTTCTGACAGATAGTCGATGAAGCTGCAGAAGTCTATGATAAATATTATAGAACTTGTGAACCATGAAGCTCCCCAGAACTGCATATAACGCTTGCCGCTCTGATTTGACAGCAGCATGAATATTACGCTGAGCATCAGAGTAGTTGCGGTGGATGCAAGCATAGGATAGCCGGAAATTGTATACATGACATTGCTCCTTTGCAAAGTGAGTGGTATTATGATTTGAATCATAGATATTTTTATGATAAATTAAAGTAGTAGAATTGTAAATACAAGTTTAAAGGAGTTTTTTATGGAAAAAAACTTTAACAGATATAAATGGATAACGCTAATAGCTTTTGCATTTATGTATAATTTCGTGTATCTCGGGCGATTTAGCGTCAATAATATGATGCAGTATATTGCAGGAGATATAAATATAACGGCGCATCAGCAGGATATCGTTACGGCAAGCGTATTCGCAAGCTATGCTCTGGGGAGTTTGATAAACGGATATTTGGCAGATAGGTTCGGCGCGAAAAAAATGATTGTAACGGGAGGGGTTGCAACCAGTGTGCTTAATATGTGCATTTCCATACAGCATGACTGGTCGGCGCTCCTTCTGATAAATATACTTAACGGATATTTCCAGAGTATGATATGGGTCGGAGGAATAAACATTTTATCCAAATGGTGGGTAGAAGGAGAAAGAGGAAAGGGTGTAGGCATAGCGAATTTCTTTTCAGGTATGTCTCATACTGTAGCATATATATTCCCGGTCATGGTAGTATCTTTGTGGCCTCAGTTTGGCTGGAGAGGGGCCTTTATAGTTCCTATAGCTGTTCTTATGCTGTTTGTGATACTTTTTGCTGTATTTGCAAAGGAAAAGCCGGAGAATGCGGGACTTGAGCCATATGAGGGCAAAGTGGACAGGCATGTAAGGAGAGAGACCCGCTTCAGGAGGGTGATGGATGAAGGGAAAATGCCGTGGAAATACCTGTTCTGGAAGACGAATTTCATATGGTGGTGTTTTATTGCCATGCTCTCAAGTATATGCAGATACGGATTGATAAACTGGATACCTCAGTATTATGATAACGGCAGCGGGGATGGTCTTCTGAGCGAAAGCTTTTCAAATCTTACACTCCCGGTGGGCATGGCCTTCGGTACTCTTATAGTCACATGGATCGCCGGTACAAAAATGTTCAACAACAAAGGGCTTGTTGTCATAGCTATGGCAGCCATAAGCTGTACTCTGGTGGCAATGTTTCCTATGATAGATGATACGCAGTCGATATTGATAGGTATCTTCTTTACGGGATTTGCGCTTTACGGGATAAACGGCATATTGTGGGTGCACGCAATAGATCAGGGGTGCAGAGTGTTCAGCGGGAGCGCAGCAGGTGTTCTGAACGCATTTGCATATTTTGGCGCGTTCCTGGAGAGTTTTATATTCCCTGAAGTTTTAAAGATTTTTAATAATTATCTGTCTGTTTTCATTGTGATGGAGATCATGTGTCTGATGATGATCGTATGCGGTATGGTAGTCAGCAAGAAAAACACTATCATAGTGCCGGAAGTGCGTGAGTGACCGACTTAAACCTGCTGTATACTGTAAAGATTCCTTAAAGAATCACTTTCGCTTATTGAAAAACATCGATGTATACGTATACTATTAAGCTGGTAATATTCGCTGAAATAGGGCGAAAATCTGGTGATAACGATGGATAGGAAGTGATTTGATGTCATATATTCTTGGAATGGATACCGGAGGAACTTATACCGACGGTGTCATAGTCGATTCTGCAAGCAGGAAAATAATCTGCAAAGCTAAAGCTCTTACTACTAAAGACGATCTGACGGTCGGTATAAAAAACTGCCTGGACAGGCTGAAGTTCGATAGGATGAGCGAGATAACCCTCGTATCTCTTTCCACTACACTGGCAACCAATGCTATAGTAGAAGGAAGAGGGGGAAAAGTTGCGCTGCTCTACATGGGAGCGGAGCTTGAAGATGAAGTTCCGGCTGCTGTGAGCGTTAAGATAAAAGGCAAGATAGACATCATGGGACGTCTCATGGAAGACATAGATGAAAAAGAGATAGAAGATGTACTCATGTCTCTTAAAGGAAAGATCGATGCAGTAGCAGTATCCGAATACGCCAGCGTCAGAAATCAAAAGCACGAGAAGATCGTAAAACATATGGCTGAAAAACTCCTTGACGTTCCTGTGATATGCGGACACGAACTGACATCGGCACTGGGATTCCAGCACAGAAGCGTTACAGCCATACTCAACGGTAAACTTATCTCGATCATAGACGAACTTTTGAAATCTACTAAAAAAGTACTCAGTGAAAAGAATATAAACGGGAAAATAATGATAGTAAAGGGCGATGGAACTTTGATGACTGAAAAAGTTGCGAAGTCAAAGCCCGTAGATACCATACTTTCGGGTCCGGCTGCCAGCGTCATAGGAGGACTTGCTCTTACAGGAAACAGTGACGGCATAGTTGTCGATATGGGAGGCACCACCACCGACATAGCCGATGTATCGGAAGGCAGCGTAAGGATAAAGAAGGAAGGAGCCAACGTGGGAGGATGGTTTACCCGTGTGCAGGCGGCGGAGATATCAACTTTCGGTATAGGCGGAGACAGCAGGATATATCTTGACAGGAACGGGGAGACTGAGATAGGTCCTCAGAAAGTCATACCCCTCTGTATTGCCGGGAGCGAGCATCCTGAATTGATCCATGAAATAAAGAGTTTCCGCAGAGTGGGTGATCTGAAGACATATTCCGCTCAGGAAGCAGACTGTTATATGTATTTGGGAAAGAAACCTTCCAAGGAAGTGACCGGCAAGGATGATAAGATAATAGAAAAACTTAAAGAAAGACCGCACAGCATAACATACCTTGCAAAGATCATAGGAAAAGATCCGGAGACGGTAGATCTTACTCCGCTGGTTGAAGAAGGTGTTCTTGCGAGGATAGGCGTGACGCCTACGGATGTTCTTCACGTACAGGGAAGATACAATGCGTGGAACAGACAGGTAGCCTATGCAGGTATAGAAATACTGGCAAAACGCCGTGAAATGAGCGTGAGCAGCTTTCTGTCAGATGTCGAAAGGAAGATAAAGGCACGGCTTGCGATGACATGCGTACAGGCGGCAGCGAACTTCGAGGGAGAGGATATTTCCGTAAGAGACAGTGCGGCGGCTATGTACATACTGGGAAGAGCATTCAAAAGCAAACCTTCATCTATAATAAATCCGGAGATACGCCTGAAGAAACCGCTGGTTGCCATAGGTGCTCCTGCCGGTGTATGGCTCAATGAAGCGGCTGAACTTCTCAATGCCGAAGTCACAGTGCCGGAAGATGCTGACGTTGCCAACGCATACGGAGCAGCGGTAGGCCAGGTGACCGAGAGCGTTGAGATAATAATAAACTTCGATAATAACAGCTATATACTCAACACGCCTTGGGAAAGAAGCGAATACAGGACTAAAGAAGAAGCCATGTTCTTTGCGATACACGAAGGAAGAAAGTACATAGAGCACGTTTTGGCGGATGCAGGATGCAAGCGCTGCAACATAGATGAGAACATATCCGATATGATGGTGAATCTGCCGGATGTGGAAGATGTAGAAGGAAGGGCAAGCAAGACCTATGTGGGAACTAAAGTATTCCTTACAGGAGTAGGAGACGGCATGATATAAGAAGTGGCGTGTACGGACATAGAATAAATCCATAATTGCTTTATATTAAAGAAGGATTTCAGAATAATACTCTGAGATCCTTCTTTAACTTATCTTTAAATTTACTTTATGAAAGCTAAAGGTTACCTTGACGGCTGCTTTAATCAGAATTGTTATATTAGTCTTACAAAGAAACCTATGTTAATAAATCTGGATTGATATTTTTTAAGGAGGAAAAAATATGTATAACAGAACTTACACAGGAAAAGTTAAATTAGCCGTACTTGACACTGCAGGTACATTCTGCGACGGACCTTGCGATCTGAGAAACAGATGGCCGGAAGATGACCTTAGAGGATGTAAAGCTCCAGTAGTTCCTTTCTATGAAGCTTTCAAACAGTTCGGAATCGACTGCAGCTGGGCTGAGATCAGAAAGCCTATGGGCGCTTTCAAGCCGACTCACCTGAGACTTCTCTTCAATCTTCCTGAAATTTCACAGCAGTGGGAAGAAAAATACGGACGTCCTTGGAACGAAGATGACTTTGATGCAGTACTGGCAGCTTTCAGACCGCTCATGTCGAAGTACATAGTAGACGAAGATCTGGCTAAGCCTATCCCTGGTGCTGTTGAATGTATAGATCAGTTAAGAAAAGCTGGTATCCTCGTTGGATGCGACACTGGATACTATGAAGAAGACTCCCTGGCTCTGAATAAAGTGCTGGAAGACAAATATGGACTTAAGTTCGACGTTGTAACTAACGCTGAAAAGGTTCCTGGAAGACCTTCACCGTTCATGGTATATGACTGCATGCTCGAAGCTTATGAAATCACTAAGGAAGCTATACCTGTACAGTCAGTAGTTAAGATCGATGATACTGCTCCTGGTGTGCTTTGCGGAAACAATGCCGGCGCATGGACTATAGGTCTTTATGCATCCGGATCAAACAACTATGATCAGCTCGCAGCAGCTAAACCTGACTTCTTAGTACCTGACGTATCATATGTTCCGGAAATCATATTCGGACAGATCGAGCCAAGACTCAGAAGAGGCGAAAGACCGGGACAGGGCATAATCGAAACTATATAACTTTAAGAGTTGGGACACAATTAAATTATGACGATTTTGATTTAGCTTATAAAGGTACTTCTCTTAATTAAGAGAAGTACCTTTCCCGTATAACGAAATCTAACGAAATCTATAGTATTTTATTTTTATTACTTTTTTACGTGTCTTTGTTTTATTTATGATTTATACTTTAAGGAGGGAATTATGACTGGCGATAAAAATTTATTGGGTTATACGCCGGAACAATATAAGAAGTTCAAAAAGTGGTCGTGGATAGTACTCCTGGCATTTTCGATCTTCTACTGTTTCGAGTACTGCGGCAGACAAAACCTGTCATATGCCATGCCTGCCATGATGGAAGAAGAAGGCTGGACGGCACTTCAGCTGGGTGTTCTCTCATCAGTTCAGTTCTGGACATATGGTCTTGGACATCTCGTTAACGGAAGACTTGGTGAAGTATTTGGCGTAAATCGTCTGATAATGGCGGGAATGATATTATCAGCAGCCATGAATATTCTGATCGGCTTCCAGTCAAGTCTTATATTTATTACTATCCTTTGGGGATTCAACGGTTACTTCCAGTCGATGCTCTGGTCGCCTGGCATGGCGCTTCTGTCCAACTGGTGGCCTGGCTCAAAGAGAGGATTCGCAACAGGATTTGCTAATGGATTCTCCGGATTGGGCTCAGTAACTACAGCATTTGCAGTATCTTTGTCATTGGTTATCTTCCCTAACATGGGATGGGGCGCAGGCTTCATAGGCCCTGGAATCGTGATGCTGGCAGTATGTATAATATATCCGTTTGTAAGTAAAGAAAAACCAAGCAAGATCGGCTTGCCTGAATACGTTGATCCTGACGCTGAGAGAGAAGCGCAGGACGAAGAACTTATCGCCCTGGTTGCAGAAAAAGGCAAGATGTATCCTTACATCCACCTGCTCAAACAGTGGAGATTCGATGTATGGCTCATAATAATAGCATGCTCGAGCATAGGCAGATACGGACTTCTTACATGGGTACCTACATACTACGTTGAAGTTTTCAATTACGATATAGAACAGGGTATCGTAGGATCGGTAATATGTCCTCTCGGAATGGCCTTCGGTGCTCTGATAATTCCGTGGCTGTCGGATAAAACTCACGGAAAGAGACTTCCTTGGGTTATCGCTTCTGCAGCAGGCGCACTCACAGTATTTGGCTTCATGGGAGTAGGACCTGGATTTGCGGCATCCGCACTTCTGTTCTTTGCAGGATTCTTCATCTACGGTATCAACAGTCTCGTATGGGCGTTTGCTACAGACGTAGGCGGAAGAGCTTTCGCAGGAACAGCTACAGGTATACTTGACTGCTCGGCATATATAGGAGCTTCCGTACAGGCTATATTCTTCGGCAGCGTACTTACAAGCAGCGGCAACTGGAATCTCGTATTCACATGCATCATAGGCGTGATGGTAGTTCTGATAATAGCTGCTATCATAGCTGGAAGCGGTGGTAAGAAGAAGGCTTAATGTAAGATTCAAGAGAGAGATTTTGATACAGAGCGAAAAATAATTTAAAGTTCAAACAATAGGGAAAAGCAGTTCAGATAAAATGATAAGTTAAAGTTTTTATACAGTAGTTTGCTGGAATATTAAGGAGGAGCAAAATGGAATATCCTAAAGTAAAGCGAAACGTATTATTAAATCCAGGTCCTGCTACTACGACCGATACGGTTAAGTATGCACAGGTAGTACCTGATATCTGCCCAAGAGAAAAAGAATTCGGTCAGATAATGAAAGATATGGGCGAAGATCTCGTAAAGATCGTTCACGGCGATCTGAACAAGTACACTGCAGTACTGTTCACAGGTTCCGGAACGATAAATATCGATGCCTGTGTTAACTCACTGGTACCTGAAGGCAAGAAGATCCTCGTACTCAACAACGGTGCATATTCCGGAAGAGCTGCGGAAGTTGCAGAATACTACCACATGGATCATGTAAATCTTAAACTGCCTATCACTGAGCCTATCGATCTGGCAAAAGCTGAAGAAGCTATAAAAGCTGATCCTGACATCGCAGTTGTATATTGCTGCCACCATGAAACAGGCACAGGCGTACTCAATCCTATAAGAGAGATAGGCGCTATAGCTCATAAGTATGGCAAGACGATGGTAGTAGATACTACTTCGACTTACGCTATGATCCCTATCGATATGGATAAAGACAATCTGGACTTCGTAATGGCATCAGCTCAGAAGGGCCTTATGTCAATGACAGGACTTTCCTACGTAATAGGAAATACTGCTATGATAGAAGCTTCAAAGGATTATCCTACAAGATCGTACTACACTAACCTGTTCATGCAGTATGACTTCATAAAGAACAAGGGTGAAATGCACTTCACACCTCCTGTACAGACTATATATGCTACTAAGCAGGCTATAAAAGAATACTGGGCAGAAGGCGAACAGGCAAAATGGGAAAGACATCAGTCCGTATGGGAAGCTCTTTATAAGGGACTTGACAGACTCGGATTCAAGACTATAATTCCTAAGGAACTGCAGTCGAAGCTGGTAATATCGGTTCTTTATCCAAATGATCCTAACTGGGATTTCACTAAAGTTCATGATTATCTCTATGAAAGAGGATTCACGATCTATCCGGGAAAGGTTTCCGATCTTCCTACATTCAGACTCTGCTCACTGGGCGCTATATTCCCTAAGGATATCGAAGACTTCTTCGAATGTCTCGAAGCAGGACTCAAAGAACTGAACATAAAGGTTCAGTACTAAGAAACGCTTGCGGCAATAATATTGCTGCATAAATTTGACAGCTTACATGTATACAAAACATTTTAAACACCTTTTTAAAAGACAGGAGCAAATGCTCCTGTCTTTTGTAATAAAAAACCATGCTGACATTGCATGGCTTTTTATTAAATATCCTTTGTTGAGTTATAATTTGCTGTAGGATTTATTTATCTGATACGAGTTTATAGCCGACTCCTCGTACGGTCTGTATATCTTTAGGTTTTTCAGGATTTATTTCTATTTTTTTTCTAAGATTGCTTATGTGTACCATGACGGTGCGGACATCGTCCTCCAGACCATAGGTGTTCCACAGGTTGTCAAATATCTGACGGCTTGTGAAAACTCTGTTCGGATATTTGCAAAAAAGTACGAGAAGTTCAAATTCTTTTGCAGTAAGGTGTACCGGATTTCCATCCACAGTTACAGTATGAGCGGAGAGATCTATTTCAAGACCTCCCGTCGTGAGAAGATTGTTTTCTTCGTATTCGCCGGAAGCTGAGCCGCTGCTTATATTGCGGCGTCTTAAATGAGCTTTGACTCTGGCTACAAGCTCCGCAGGACTGAACGGTTTAGTGATGTAGTCGTCTCCGCCTATGGACAGTCCGAGGACTTTATCCATGTCCTGGTCTTTGCAGCTTACGAACAGAATAGGAACATCGCTCTGTTCGCGTATTTTTCCGCATAATTCTATTCCGGTAAGTCCCGGCATAACCACATCGAGAAGGATAAGGTCAGGCTTTTCTTCGTAGGCAAGTTCTGCGGCTTTGGTACTGTCGGTAGTCCATATGACGTCGTATCCTTCTCGTGATAAATACAGTCTGATGAGCTGTATTATCTCCATCTCGTTATCGACAATCATTATTTTATCCTGTGCCATTTTAAACCCTCCGTAAACAAATCTATTTTACATTAAATCCTTATATGCATCAAGGATTTAAAAACAGAAAATGTGTGTTAAAAATCTGTTCATATTCACCT